>JAGYNK010000080.1 GCA_018400055.1 Candidatus Moraniibacteriota bacterium | reverse complement strand
GTTCTGTGAAAATAATGGAAGCGTGCCTGAGCGGTTTAAAGGGCTTGCTTGGAGTGCAAGTGTGTCAGCAATGGCACCAGAGGTTCGAATCCTCTCGCTTCCGCCAGCATTTATTTTTAGAAAATATATGAACTCCAATACGGAAGATATAAAGTCCCGGATCAATATAGTTGATTTTATCGGGGAATATGTGAAACTACAAAAAGCGGGCATTAATTGGAAAGCCAATTGCCCTTTTCACAATGAAAAAACCCCCTCTTTCATGGTGAACGAAGAAAAACAAATTTGGCACTGCTTCGGGTGCGGCAAGGGCGGAGATATCTTCAGTTTTTTAATGGAAATAGAAGGTATAGAATTTAAAGAAGCGCTGAAAATATTGGCGGAGAGAGCCGGAGTGAAACTTTCTCAGTATGCCTATAATCCTCAAACAGCTGACAATAAAAATAGGACATTGGAAATTTTAGAACTGGCAGCCAAATTTTACGAAAAGCAATTATGGTCCGGCGCCGGCAAAAATAAAATTTTAAATTATTTTTACGATCGCGGTCTGAAAAAAGAAACAGTCAAAGAATTTCGCTTAGGCTACGCGCCGCCGGGCTGGAGAAATATACTAAATTTTTTAACCGGGCGGGGATACAAAACGGAAGAAATCGCTCGCACAGGGTTATTGGTAGAAAAAACAGCGAACAGTGAGCAAGGAACGGTGAATAAAAATTACTACGACAGATTCAGGGATAGGATTATTTTTCCTATTGCGGATGTTATGGGAAAAGTGGTAGGATTTTCCGCTCGGGTAGCGCCCGGGGGAGATGAATCCCAAGCCAAATATGTCAATACTCCCGAAACGGAAGTTTACCATAAAAGCGCTATTCTTTATGGAATTGACAAAGCCAAACAAAAGATAAAAAATAAGGATTTCGCTTTGCTGGTAGAAGGCAATATGGATGTCATCGCTTCACATCAGGCGGGGATAAAAAATACGGTGGCGGTTTCCGGAACGGCCTTGACGTCGCAACAGCTGGAAATTTTAAAGCGTTACTCGGATAATATTAAAATGTTTTTTGACATGGATGAAGCCGGACAAACGGCCGCTCTAAAGAGCGCGGAACTGGCCTTTCAAAAGGATATTAATGTTTCCATTGTGCAGTTAAAAAAGGGAAAGGACGCGGCGGACGCCGTCAAAGAAAATCCCAAAGAATTTATAAAAGAAGTGAATAATTCCGTTTCCGCCATGGAGCATTTTTTTAATAAGTTTTTTACGAATTATAATCCGGATGACGCTCACGGAAAAAAAATAATTGCTCAGAAGCTTCTGAACATTGTTAAAAATTTTTCCAGCGAAATTGAAAAAGCCCATTGGATTAAAAAAATTTCCCAGAAACTGGAAGTAGAGGAAAAAGCCCTAGCTGAAATACTCAATAAGATTGAAACGAAAAGTCCGTCCGGTTCGGTTAAAAGCGACTCTGAAAATGAAAGCGGCATTTGGGAGGCTGAGAAAAAAATAGAAGTTATTCAAAGAGAAATTATCGGTTTGCTTTTGGCTGATTCCAGAGTTTGGGAAAAAGCGACTGAAGTAAATAATGAATATCTAACCCTCCTTGCTTCCCAAAATGTCATTTTCAAGGATATTTTGGAAAAAGGGAAATTGGCCGAATTTAAATTTGAAAAATTTCTGGATATTTTAGAGGAAGAAGGCCGGAAAGAAGATTTGCGAAAAATTTATTTTCAATCTAAATACCAATTTGAAGACAATCGGGAAATAACAGAAAGGCCATTTGAGGATTCTTGGAAGCTGGTAAAGAAATATTTAAATGAAATAAAAAAAGAGCTTTACAAAGAAAAATTAAGGATTATTATTAAGGATATTGCCAAAGCGGAAAAAAATGACGACAAAAAAACAGTAAAATTGTTAATGGAAGATTTTTCTGAAATTTCCCAAAAATTAAATTAAACTCTTAAAATCATTTTTTATTTATCGCAACATTATTAAAGATAAACCATTTTAGTCAATAATATTTTATGGTAAAAAAAAGCAAAAAAAGAAAAAGCGCGCCTAAAAAAAGAAGATATACTCCCAAAAGAAAGGCAAAAAAAGCAACAAGAA
>JAGYNK010000079.1 GCA_018400055.1 Candidatus Moraniibacteriota bacterium | reverse complement strand
GAATTTTAAAAAAATGAATAAAATTTTATTGGGAAACAACACAAAGTTCGGATTTAAAAAAGATTTTTCAGCGGGGATAGACAAAACAACAGAAGAAAAAAAGGGCAGGTCCGAAATGGTGGCGAAAGTTTTTGACAAAGCGATTACTTTCAGCCTTTTTATGATTTTTTTGGGATTTCCGCTCTTTTTTACCGGGCTTGGGTTTCAGGGCATGATTTTTGAAAAGCAGATCTATTTCTATTTTTGGTCGCTATTGGCGTTAATAGCTTGGTCGGCCAAAGGGGTTTTGGCTGGAAAAATGAAAATAAGAAGAACTCCGCTGGATATTCCCATCGCTTTTTTCTGGGTTGTTTATCTTTTAGCCACTATTTTTTCAGTAGATCGTTGGCATAGCTTCTGGGGATTTTTTGAAGATCCTTCGCGGGGATTTATGAGTGTTACCGCCGTTATCGCCGTTTATTATGTTATTCTAAGCAACTTTAATTTAAAGAGACTTAGGTTGATGTTGGGAGCGCTGGTTATTTCCGGTTCGCTAATTTCTATTTGGACAACATTGGGTGTTCTCGGAATTCAATTTTTACCCGGGAAAATAGCTTCTCTCGCTCCTTTAAGTCTAATAGGTTCCGTATCCGGATTGGGTATTTTTCTGGGTCTGATGATTCCCATCTTGATAATTTCCATTTTTAAAATTAACGAAAACGATGAGAGTAAGAAAGCGTTGAAAATTGTCGCGACTTCACTTCTTTTATTTATTTTAGCCGATAATTTATTTCTTCTTTTGTCTTTGTACGGATTTATTTCTTGGATTGGAATATTAGTGGGAATAAGCTTTTTTGTCATTTATGTTCTTTCCCGCATTGTGCGGCCGAAAGAAAATTTTTCTTGGGTTCCTTTGCTGACTTTCGTTTTAATCATGACAATTTTAATGATCGGAAAAGTGGATATAGCCAGGGTTAATTTTCCAATTGAAGTAAGTCCGTCTTATAAACTTTCTTGGGATGTTGCCAAAGAAAGCTTAAAAAATAATTTTCTTTTAGGCTCCGGTCCGGCAACTTACGGATATGATTTTTCCGCTTTCAGCTCGCAAGACTTTAATATGAATGCTTTTTATCAGCTGAGATTCTACCAAGGCACGGGAATATTTTTTGAATGGCTTTCAACTTTAGGAATAGTGGGGATGATTGCGCTGGTTATTTTAATCTTATCTTTCATAAGTGTGTCTGTTTATTTGATTTCAAAAGATAGAGAAAAAAATAAGATATATTCTCTGGGGCTATTGTCAGCCGTTTTTATTGTTTTGGTAAGTGCTTTTCTGGTAAGGGTGGAAGGAACAATTATTATTTTGGGAGCTCTAACCGGAAGTCTGGCGCTGGGCGCGCTTCTCAAGGAAAGCGGCTCGGAAGATTCTTACGTTAATCTTTCATTGAAAGCTTCTCCCAAGTTTGCTTTGGCTATCGCTTTTATTTTTGTGGTTGTTTCCGCCGGCGCGGCTTTCCTGTTCGCTTTTATAGGAAAAGCCTATATAGCCGATCTTTATGCCGGTTCAGCCATCAGGGAAAAAGAAATTTCCGAGGAAGGATCAATTAAGAAAATGAGCGAGGCCATAAGGCTTTATAATAAAGAAGGAAGATATTATCTTAGGGCGGGTCAGGAATATATGATATTGGCTAACAGGGAAATTTTAAAAGGCGAGGAGGAAAGGGATATAAATAAGATTCAAAGGTACATCAATAATTCAATAAGCTTTTCCAAGAAAGGCGCTGAGCTTATGAAAAACGACGTTCTGGCAGTGGAAGTACTGGCCCAAACTTATGAAAATGCCGGACTGTATGTTCCGAGTATGTTGGAATTATCCGAAGAACAATACGGACGCGCTCGCGATTTGGAGCCTCGCAATCCCAATTTTTATTTTAAATTAGGACAAATTAAAACAAAGCTGGCTGCGGGAAAATCCGAAGAGGAAATAAAGCAGATGCTTACGGAAGCGAAGGATCTTTTTCAGCAGTCAGTGGATAAGAAAAATAATTTTGCTCCGGGATATTATCAGTTAGCGTTGGTTAAGGAAGCTTTAGAGGATCAAGATCAAGCGATTGAGGACATGGCTATGGCGGTTAAACTGGATTCAAATAATATCAATTATGTTTTTGAGTTAGGCAGAATGTATCAAAGGAGAGAGGGCGAGGGAGATTTTGAAAAAGCGGAGAGCCTTTTCAAAAAAGCGCTTAAGATAAACGACAAGGAAATAAACGTTTTGTTTAATCTGGGATTGCTTTATGACAAATCCGAAGACAGAAATAGGGCTATTGAGCAATATGAAAAAGTTATTGAGCTTCTGCCGGCGGAAAGTGAAGATTCAAAAGAACAGCTGGAAAGAATGATTGCCAATATTAGGAACGGAATTGAGAATAATGCCGAAACAGTCAAAGAGACCATAGAAGAAGCTCCGGTTGTAAATGAAAATGAAGAAGCGAGCAACTTAATTGAACCGGAAATGAACCAGCCCTCCATAGAAGAAGCGCAGGAAGCTTCTGATTTAGAGAATGAAAGCGGAGGAGAACAATCTAATCCAAACCAATAAAAAATATAAATAATCTTCAATTGATGGACTGAAAGCGCTGTGTGTGCCTAAGGCATGCGTGCTTTTTATGTGAATATGGCAGATTTTTTTGATAAAGAAGAAAATGAAAAAGAAGAAAACAATTATTATGGAATAGGCAATTTTTTGTTGGAAATTGTCAAAGTGTTTTTTTTGGCATTAATTATAATAATGCCCATAAGAATTTTTGTTTTTCAGCCCTTTTTCGTGCAGGGAGACAGTATGGAGCCGAATTTTAAAGACAGGGATTATTTAATTATAAACGAACTGGGATATAAATTTACGGAGGTGGGGTTAAATGACCGGAAACTTTTTTCCATTAAGCCCTTTAAAGATTTTGAAAGAGGGGATGTGGTAATATTTCGTTATCCCAAAGATCCGAGGCAGTATTTTATTAAAAGAATAATTGCTCTTCCGGGAGAGAAAATAACCATAAGCAATAACCAGGTTATTATTAAAAAAGGTTCTGAAACGGTTGTTTTGGATGAAAGCGATTACTTAGACGAAGACAAGGAGACCAAAAGAGATACGAGTCAGATTCTGGCCGACGACGAGTATTTCGTAATGGGAGATAATCGCCCTTTCAGTTCGGATTCTCGTTCCTGGGGAGTGGTCAAAGAGAGTGACATGATAGGCAAGGTTTTAATTCGCCTATGGCCGTTTGATGAGTTTAGGCTTTTTTTGCAGGGCGAGAGTTATTAAAATTTAATTGAAAAGACTAAATAAAAATTAATTACTGTGAATTACGAAATATAATAAATGTGTCATTCTGAGCGAAACATAGTGGAGCTAAGAATCCTGAACAAATAGCACTGATGTCTTAAATAACGGGATGGCCTGTCTGCCGGCGAGGCAGTCTTCGTCATTACGCTTCACTTCATTCCTCCCGCCAGAGGCGGACAAGCGCAATGACAATGGGATTAGTCATTTCGTAATTCAAGGTAATTAAGTCTATTAAATAACAATATGGCGAAAAAGAAAGAAAAATCCGGTTCCAAAAGAAAAAGGAGGAAGAAAGCAAACAGTAAACCTAAAAAAGCTTCCAGAAAAAATGTGAAAAGTTTAAAGAAAAAAAATCCGGCTGTAAAGAATTCCGGAAAACTTTCTAAATCCCCGTTTGTTAAAAAAGACAGAGATAACGTTCAAACAGACAGTCCGATTTTGATGCAATCTCCCAGAGGAATGCACGATATTCTGCCGGGGGAACAGGCTTACTGGAATCAAATAAGGAGATCATTGGATCATGCTTTTTTGGAATATGGCTTTCAAAGAATAGATACTTCTATCTTGGAATACACGGATTTATTTGTTCGTTCAATTGGAAAGGGCACGGATATTATTGACAAGGAGATGTATTCTTTTGTAACCAAGGGAAGGGATAAGGTTTCTCTCAGACCGGAATTTACCGCCAGCATCGCCCGAGCCTATATTCAACACGGGATGAATGTTCTGCCTAAGCCGATTAAACTTTTTTCCACCGGAACCGTCTATCGCTATGACCGACCTCAAGAGGGAAGGTATCGGGAGCATCGCCAAGCTAATTTTGACATATTGGGAGAGCAAGATCCGGTTTTAGACGCTCAGCTGATTCAACTGGCCAGCAGGGTAATTGAAGGATTGGGTATAAAAAATATCCAATTTCAGATTAACAGTATCGGCTGCTCAAAGTGCCGGGAGGAATATTTGGAATTGCTTAAAAGTTATTTTGAATCTAAGAAGCGGAAACTTTGCCATAATTGTAAAAAGAGACTGGAAACAAATCCGTTAAGAATACTGGATTGTAAAGAGGATAAATGCGTTCAGGTTTCAGCGGGAGCTCCCCAATCCATTGATCATTTATGCGATGAATGCAGAAGTCATTTTAAATATTTATTGGAATATCTGGATGAGTTAGAGGTGCCTTATATGATAAATCCTCGGTTGGTCAGAGGGTTGAATTACTATACCAAAACGGTTTTTGAAATTTGGTCTTCCGAGGAAGGCAGAAAGCATTCTTTGGGCGGCGGAGGAAGATACGATAAACTTATTGAAACACTGGGGGGAGAAAGCACTCCGGCTATTGGATTTGCGCTGGGTTTGGACAGGTTGGTTATGGAAATGAAAAAAACTAAAGTAAAACTGTATAAGGAAATGAAACCTAAAGTTTTCTTAGCCCAATTGGGGGAGCTGGCCAAGAAAAAGAGCTTGAGATTATTTTCAGACTTGGAAAAAAGCGGTATTTTGACGGCGGAAAGTTTTGGAAGAGGCAGTTTGAGGTCGCAGTTGCGAACAGCTAATCGCTTGGGAGTGGAGATAGCCTTGATAATAGGGCAAAAGGAAGCTCTGGATGAAACGGTCATAGTTAAAAATATGTCGAGTGGAGCCCAAGAAACAGTGACTAGGGAAAAATTGGTAAATTTAATAAAGAAAAATTTAAAAAACAATAATGTTGTAAGCGTGAAGCCGAAAAAGACTAGATGATCAGATAGTCTGAAAGTTGGAAGAAATTTACAATAATTTTAAATTCTGAAGATTATAATGTTGAAATCTCCAGTTCCAAATAATTTACATAATTTACTGAAGCGGTTTTGGTCAAAAAGTTTGATTAAAATACAAATATTCATAGAACTCATTTTAATTTTGTCATGCTGAACTTGTTTCAGCATCTAAAATAAACCATAATATGAATTAGATCCTGAAACCCGCCTACCGAACA
>JAGYNK010000078.1 GCA_018400055.1 Candidatus Moraniibacteriota bacterium | reverse complement strand
ATTCAATTAAATAAAAAAAATAAAAATATTTTTCACATTTCTTCCGCAATTTTTGGAGCCATTTTACGATAGGAAAAAACACTTAAAACAAAGGCTATTCCGATTAAGATCACAAAAATCAAATTCTGGTGAAGGTCGGCAAAATGATTTTTAATCAGCGACTCTTTGGTGAAGTGAATTATAAAGGCCATAGGATTAATCAGTAAAACCTTTTGAATATATTCGGGAAGCATTTGAAGCGGATAAATAATCGGGCTGGCATAAAAAAGTGCCGTAACAATTACTTCCCAGATCATGGAAAGATCCCTAAATTTAACATAAAGCGGCGCGGTAAAAAGCGAAAAGGTTAAAATGAGAACATAGATTAAAAATACGGAGACGATAAACATTAAAATGGATTCAAGGCTGGGCAAAAAACCTTTCCAAGCGAAAAAGAAAATAATAACTATTAAATTCATTAAAAAAATAAGCGCCGCATTTATAGTGGAAGCTAAAATAATCGTCCAGCGAGGAACATAAATTTTAGTCACCAGTTGAGATTTGGAGATAAGGGAATTCATTCCGGCGGTAGTGCCTTCGGAAAAAAAAGTAAACATCATAATGCCCACTAAAAGTTGCAGGGAGTAATATTCTTCTCCGGTTCCGCGAGGATTGAAAATGGAAGAAAAAACAAAATTCAAAATAGCGAACATTAAGAGGGGTTTTAAAATCGCCCAAATATAGCCCAGCGCTGATCCATGGTATCGGAGTTTAAAATCCGTTTTGGCCAAAATCCAAATAAGCTCTTTGTAACTTTCGTGTTTTCTCATAAATTAAAAAATCAGTTTTTGATGAATACATACATCCAACTGGTTAGATTACCGTTTTTTATCCAGCGGATAGCTTTTTCTATTTCATATTGGCTGACGACTTTATCCAACGGTTCTTTTCCTTCCGGCACTTTTCCGGCGTAAATTTTTTCCAGAGGTTCAAGCGATTCCGGATCAGCCATTTGCCCTAATGCCCAAATAGCGTCGTTTTTTTCTTGAACGGAAGATTCTCCATCTTCCAACACTAAAACTAAAGCTTGCTGGCAATCTCCTCCATATTTATCCCGGGCAAAATTGCAAGTTTCATAAACAGATCGAAAAATAATAAAAGTTCCCATAGCGAACATAATAACCGCTAAAAATAATACGATTAGTATGATTGTTTTTATTATTATATTTTTATCCACTTGATTTTTGACCGTTAAAATTTCCCTTCCCCGTTAATTGGTCTGATTTAAAGTTACCACAAAAAAGCATAATTTTAAAGCCTTCTCAAAACATAAAAAAACACACTTGGTATTTAGTGCTTTTAATTCCAGTGTAAAAAGAAATATCCGTCAGAGATAGTTTAATTTGGTAACAGCACGGGATGAGGGAATTGTCCCGTCAGTCACGACTGACGGGATTGGAGACATTGTGTTTGAACGCACGGGATGAGGGAATTGAACCCCCGATACCGGTTTTGGAGACCGGAGTTATACCACTTAACTAATCCCGCCTAAAAATTTATCTCATCTCTTTATGAATAGTATGTTTTTTACAAAATTTGCAAAATTTTTTAAGTTCCAGTTTTTCTTTGATTTTTTTCTTGTTGCGATTGGTGTAATAATTTATATTTTTACACACGGTGCATTTTAATTTAACCAGATTTTCTTTTGCTTTTGCCATAATTTTATATAATCTTAACTTAATTTTTATAATTTTAATAATTAATGAGCCTGAAACCGGAATCGAACCGGTGACCTCTTCCTTACCATGGAAGCGCTCTACCGACTGAGCTATCCAGGCAATTTAAAATGTGGGTGGAGACGGATTTGAACCGCCGAAGTCCGAAGACGCCTGATTTACAGTCAGGTGCATTAGGCCACTCTGCCATCCACCCAAAATCATAAATTTATTAATTTCTTAAATGCTTGCCCTTTTTTATATGATTTAATTTGTAATTCTCTTTTATAGGCTTCTTTTTTACTTTCTTTGTTTTCAGTATATATTATTTTCCATGATCTGTATGCTTTAGTTGATTTTACCAAACCTCTATTGTGCCTGTTCAATCTTGCTTTCAAATTGCAGGTGTGACCAATATAATATCTGTTTTTTATTGTGCTTTTTAATATGTAAACTTTATACATTATTATTATACATTGCCTGATTTATGCCGCCCATGGCGGCACTCCGCCAACGGCGGTGGCAGTCAGGTGCATTAGACCACCCGCCGCCTATGGCGGGGTCTTGTCAAAGACGATGATCTGCCATCCACCCAAAACATACGAACCACTTTTGTTCTGCTCTTTTTGTCAATGAGCCGAAGATCGGACTTGAACCGATAACCTACTGTTTACAAAACAGTTGCTCTGCCAATTGAGCTACTTCGGCTGAAGCGACTGTTAATTAATTCCTCTTTGATATATTAAACAGCTGAAATCGGACAGCCCGAAATTTGAGATGGAAAAATTAACTTTTCAAAAAAATTTTTAATTTTCTCAATTTAATTTGAACTTTATAATTAATCGGGCTTAATTTCAAAACCTGTTCGTAACACTCTCGGGCATCTTCAAAATTTTTCTGCTCAAAATAGTAATCCCCCAACCTTTCGTAAGCTTCAATATCACGCGGATTAATGGCAATCCTTTCAATAAGTGTCTCTTCTAGTTTGTCTTTAATTTCCGAAGAGCTGCTGAAATCTTCCGGTTGCGCCACTTCTTTGCTTATCATGGGACGATTATCCACATCTGCCATTTTTTTAATTTGCTTAATTTCTTTCTTTACTTTTTTTCTGGGAAAAAAACGAAATGGAATTATTTTTTTAGAAACTTTTTCGCCGGAGAAAAGACTGTTTTCGGAATTGGGAAAGTTCTTGATTTTCTTTTCTTTTATGGAACGAAAGCATTTATCGGCAAAATTGTGAAATTTTAAAAAGAGCACTTTAAACCATTGAGTAACAATTTCTAAAAAGCTTAGGGCAAGCGCGGATACTTTTAAAGAGCTGAAGCGGTTTAATTTTACGGCATGGTGGATTTTTCTTCTTTCAAATAATTTCAGTTTGTCTTCATTGGAAAAATTAGAAAACTTATGGGAAATAAAAAAAATAAGCAGAGCTAAACTGACAATGATTATAGCGGGGGGAATGATTAGATATAACATTTATTTAAGCTTAGGCTTTTTACTTATTTTAGGTCTTCTTTCTTGACCGTTATAATTTGGTCGTCTTTTATTTTAACCCTCACTTTTTGATTAAGAGCGTCAATTTCAATCACTTCTCCTTTGCCCTCTTCCGTCTTGACGGTACTATGCAACTCCGGCATACCGGAAAGCAATTCCTGATATTGTTTCGCTTCGTAAGCCAAGCAGCACATCAACCTCCCACAAACACCTGAAATTCTTTCTGCTCCCCGATGCGCTATTTGCTGGACGCGCGCCATATCGGAAGAAATGCTGGGCAAATTTCCGGGAAATTTTACGCAACAAAGTTCTCTGCCACAAATGCCACAGCCTCCCAATTTTCTAGCTTCGTCCCTTGAGCCAATCTGTTGCATCTTCACGGAACGATGGAATTTTCTGGAAAGATTTTTGACTAATTCGCGAAAATCAATTCTTCCATTGGCGATAAAAATAACCACGACGGATTTCTTTTCCAAGGTGATCCAGACATCCACCAATTTCATCTCCAATCCCATTTTTTTAATTTCTTCGCGACAAGTTTGGAAAATTTCCTTTTTCTTTTTTTCGTTTTCTTTGTGCGATTGAATATCTTCGGGATTAGCTTTGCGAATAATTTTCTGAAAGGGATTTTCCTTGGTTTCTATTTCCCCTGTTTCAACCGTTCCTATTTCATTATCAAAATCCCCTTTTAAAATAACTTGGTCTCCTTTTTTAAGCTTTACATTGCCGGAACACAATCTTAAGTTTTCCCAAGGATATAATTTGACTAAATACTTATACATAAGCAAGCGTAAATTTCTTACAGCTCATACCTGATAAAATCCCCGACTTGGATATTTTCTCCGATTTTTCCGATTTTCTCGTTAATTAAATCTTCTACTGTTTTTTCCGGATCTTTAATAAACGGCTGGCTTAAAAGGGAAATCTCCGAACGGAATTTGTCTTCTTTTCCTTTTAAAATTTTTCCCATTACTTCCGCCGGCTTATTCTCTTTTTTCAGCTGAGCTTTCCATATTTTTTTCTCTTTTTCAATTAAATCGTTTGAAACATCTTCCGACTTTAGAAACTGAGGATCCATAGCGCTGATATGCATAGCAACATCTTTGGCTAGTTCTTTAAATTCTTCGTTTCTGGCCACAAAGTCAGTTTCACAAAAAAGCTTTACCATAGAACCCATTTTATTGGTAGAATGAATATAAAATCCCAAAACTCCTTCTCGGGTTTCACGACCGGCTTTCTTCATGGCTTTGCTTTTCCCACTGGCTCTGATAACATCCAACGCTTTCGCCTCATCCCCCTTGGTTTCTTCCAAGGCTTTTTTTATATCCACTATTCCCGCTCCGGTTTCTTTTCTGATTTTTTTAATTTTATTCAACATAATTTTATTTTTACCGTTTATTTTAAAAGAAGGCAGAAATTATTTTTCCGCGCCTAAATTTCAAGTATTTATATTTTGCCAATTTAAAATAATTTACTCAGCACTATCATCATCTGAAACAGCCTGACAGATATAGCTCAGCATTAATTTGAGCGAGGAAACGGCATCATCATTAGCCGGAATAGGATAGTCTATGAAAGAAGGATTGGAATCGGTATCAACTAAAGCTATGATGGGAATACCTGCTTTTTCGGCTTCTTTGATAGCCAAAGTGTCTTCTTTGGCGCTAGCAACAAAAACCGCGCCGGGAAATTCAGTCATATTTTTAATTCCGCCCATTTTTCTTTCTAACTTTTCCAGTTCTTCTATTTTTTTCATTTGCTCAAATTTGGTGTATTTTTTGAAACCTCCCGTAGCCAATTTTTCTTGGGCATCTTTTAAATATTGCGCTCTCTTCTTGATAAAATT
>JAGYNK010000077.1 GCA_018400055.1 Candidatus Moraniibacteriota bacterium | reverse complement strand
GGAATGACAAACAGAAATAATTAGTAAAAAATGTAAATAACGCTAGGGTTTCTTACATCTTATGTTATAATTTAAGTATGAATAAATCCAAGATAAATTACATAATTGATTTTTTGGCCGGCATCTTTTTTGTTGTCAGCGCTTTTTCCGGATTGGCAATGTTGATATATATGCCCAGTGGCGTTCGCCAAGGAAGGCTTCAGGAATTTTTGGGAATTCAGAAAGAGGCTTGGATCGGAGTGCATAACGGGTCAAGCGTAATCTTGGTTGTTCTGGTAATCATTCATTTGATTCTTCACTGGAATTGGATTGCGCATATGACAAAAGTTATGTTCAAATCGGAAAAATCTGAAAACATAGATTGAAATAATAATAAGTTACAAAAATCGTTAAAATTGATTGTAATTTTCGGTTAGGGTATTAAAAACCTAACGCAGTCCAAGATTCAATCTTTTAACAATGCCATTAAAGAAGTAGCTGGCAAGTATAATGTGACTGTGGTTGATTTATATCCGATTTTAGGTGCGGAAGATGTTAGTGAACTGGATTGCGTGCATCCAAATCTTAGTGGGATAATTAAAATTTCCCAAGAGTTTATAAAAAATTTATAAAAATAAAAAAGCTCAAGAAAAGTTTGCGATATTTTTCAGTCGTTTTTTTGTTGTGCAAAAAAACGCGCAGAATTTTTATTTAAATAATTTTTTTATTTAAACTGGAAAGAATGGATTGAAGCGTAAAAAGTATCTCGGTATTCTGTCCATTTGTCAGAAGTGGTATTGGCTGAAAGGGTAAAATATTGATCATCTTTCATAACTATAGCCATTAATACTTTGAAATTTACATCCTGCTGGCTAAGGTCGGCTTCTAAAAATTTAGCCGGCCGGCCGTCAATTATTCCGTCCGTTTCGGAATTAAATGAAACAGAAGGAGCCACGCCCTGAATTTGTTGTTTTACCATTTTTGCAATTTCGTCAATTTTTTTCTCTTGGGCGTTGTCAAATGAGACCGCCATATAACTCTTGAAATTTATTTTAGCCGCCGCGCTGCCTTCCGGGTGATTTTCTTCTGGGTTATGGAAAGAAACCAGCGTGGAGGGCATATGAGATTGAATCCAACCTGACGGGGAAACGATGGTAAAATTTTCTCCGACATAGGGTCCATTGGATTCTTCGCCGGAACTTTTCGGTTCGTTTGATTTTGGCTGATCGGATGAAAATGTATCGGAGCTCTGGCTGGGAGTTTTACTCCGGTTTTGAGACAGGAAGAAATAGGCTATTCCGAAGATGGCGAGGATAATAATTACGACCGCGGCGGTTATTATTTTTTTCATATTTTTGTTTTTATTGAATTACGCTTTTATTATAAATCCATTTTTCAAGCGAGACAAGCAATGTCCGGTATTTGCCAATGGCGGTTTACTTGAAAAAAGTGAATTTTAAAGTCAATTAAAGGAATAAAAGCCTTTTTGTTTTTTGAAACCCATGATATTATAATGGTGCGATAGATAAGGATTAATCAGACTTAAAATCGGTCTCTTGCAATTTTAGCGGGAGAAAGTACTTGTTTGTTGAATGAAAAAGGAAATAACGCTTAAGAATGAAAAAATAAAATACATATTGAAACAGAGCCGGCGTGCTAGGCGGATGCGTTTGGCGGTTTATAGCGGTGGCAGTTTTGTGGTAACTATTCCGCACGGGATGGGATTAAAAAAAGCCGAAAATTTTATTCTCCAAAAAGCCGAATGGGTGCTGGAGAAAATAAAGATTATGGTTAGAAAGGAACCAAATGGGATATTTCAACGCCGGAGCAGAAAAGAATATCTTAAGTTAAAAAGCGCGGCTTATACATTGGCGGAAAATAAAGTTAAGGAGTTTAATAAATTTTACGGATTTAAATATAACAGGATAGCCATTAGGAACCAAAAGACTAGGTGGGGAAGTTGTTCGGAAAAAGGAAATCTGAATTATAATTATAAAATTCTTTTACTTCCCGAGAAATACGCGGATTACATTATTGTTCACGAAATTTGCCATTTAAAAGAATTGAATCATTCTCAGAAATTTTGGGATTTGGTGGGAAAAACTATTCCGGAACATAAAAAGATAACCAAAGAATTGAGAGGCTTATGAATAATGAAAAATATAATAAATTTCTATGTCCATATAACCACATATGGGCACAAAAGAAAAATGTTTTAAATTTTACCGGATAGAGTATTGGGATTGAATTTGTTTAAAATCCGAGCATATCTTTATTAAGTCATTATGAAAAATATCAGAAATTTTTGCATTATCGCGCATATTGATCATGGAAAATCCACTTTGTCGGATCGCATTTTGGAAATCACCGGCACGGTGGAGAAAAGGAAGATGAAAGAACAGTTTCTAGACCAAATGGATCTGGAAAGGGAAAGAGGAATAACGATTAAAATGGCACCGGTTCGCATGGTGTTGACTGATACAGACTTAACGCAGACGAATACAGACGAAATCATAAAAGAGGATATTCCGTATAAGTCTGCGTCTAGTCAGTGTTCTTCCGTGCAGATTAAGGACTATGTCCTTAATCTGATTGATACGCCCGGGCATGTGGATTTTAATTACGAAGTTTCCCGTTCGTTGGCGGCGGTGGAAGGAGCGATACTTTTGGTGGATGCCACTAAGGGAGTGCAGGCGCAAACTTTATCTAATCTTTATATGGCGCTGGAACAAGGACTGGAAATAATTCCGGCCATAAATAAAATAGATCTTCCCAATGCTGATATTGAAAAAACCAAGAAAGAAATTATACATATTTTAGGTTGCGGAGAAAAAGATATTTTAGAAGTTTCGGGGAAGACCGGAGCAGGAGTGAAAGAATTATTAGCGACTGTTATAGAAAAAGTGCCGGTACCCCGCGGGAAATTAGAAAAGCCTTTGCGCGCCTTGATTTTTGATTCCAAATACGATACTTACAAAGGAGTTTTGGCGTATGTTCGCATTGTTGACGGTAAAGTAGAAAAAGGCGATGAGATTTTGATGATGGTCGGGAAAAAGGAAACTAGTGCTATTGAAGTGGGATATTTCGGACCGGCTATTATGCCATGCAAAACTTTAAAAGCGGGAGATATTGGATATATTGCCACCGGGCTTAAGAGCGCAGAGCATTGTCGAACGGGAGACACGATAATTAAAGCAGTAAGCGATAAGCAGCAAGCGATAAGCGATATTCAACCTTTGCCGGGTTATAAGGAGGTGAGGCCGATGGTGTATGCCGGATTTTATCCTATGGAAGGGGATGATTATAATTTTATGAGAGAAGCGTTGGAAAAATTAAAACTTAATGACGCCGCTTTTGTTTTTGAACCGGAAAGCAACTTGGCTTTGGGAAAAGGTTTTCGTTGCGGATTTTTAGGGATGCTTCATTTGGAGATTGTTCGCGCTCGCTTAGAGAAAGAATTTGATCTTTCTTTAACGGTAACGGTTCCCAGCGTGGTTTACAAAATACAACTCACAACTTACAATCCACAACTCACAACCGAAAAAGAAGTTTTGATTTATTCTCCGTCTGATATGCCCGATCCTTCTGTTATAAAAAAAATAAGTGAGCCTTACGCCAAGCTGGAAATAATAACGCCGGTGAATTATTTAGGAGGCATTATGGAATTGATGAATTTTTCCAGGGCTGAGTATAAAAACACGGAATATATAAATGAAGGAAGGGTCATTTTAAAATATGAAGTGCCGTTGATGGACATCATTGTTAATTTTCATGATGACTTAAAAAGTGTTTCTTCCGGTTTTGCTTCTATGAATTATGAAATGGCTGATTATCGCCAGTCTGATTTGGTTAAGCTGGATATATTGGTGGCGAGCGAAAGAGTGGAGGCTTTATCGCGCATTGTTCCGCGCGTAAATGTTTTTAACGAAGGCAAAGCGTCTGTTAAGAAGCTTAAGGAATCTATTCCTCGCCAGAATTTTGCCGTGGCCATTCAAGCGGCGGTCGGCGGTAAGATAATTGCCAGAGAGACAATCAAGCCTTTTCGCAAAGATGTTACCAGCGGGCTTTACGGCGGAGACATAACGCGCAAGAGAAAACTTTTGGAAAAGCAGAAGAAAGGAAAGAAGAAAATGAAGGGCGTCGGAAAAGTGGCTATTCCGCCCGAAGCTTTTCTGGCGGCGCTGAAAAAGTAGTAATTGTATACTTGCAATGTGTTTAAATGGTTTGGAAGCTTCGCTTCTTTGTAATTTTACAGTGGTTTGTATTTTGCGCCGTGTCGTAGTAAAATTAAATTATGAATATTAGAAGACGCAAAAAGAGGATGTATATTGCCTGGGTGGTTATTTCCATTCTGGGAGTTTTGTCAATGTTGATGTTTTTGCTGGCTCCGGCAGTATCTACTCTTTAAAATAATTATTTTATGTCATTCTGAACGGAAAGAAGTGGAGTGAAGAATCTCTTTTTAGCGGTAC
>JAGYNK010000076.1 GCA_018400055.1 Candidatus Moraniibacteriota bacterium | reverse complement strand
GGAATGACAAACAGAAATAATTAGTAAAAAGTGTAAATAACGCTAGTGATTCTTACAGCTTAAAAGTTTAATTTATACTTTTGTCATAAAAAATACCGCTCTAATTAATAGGCGGTATTTTTTATGTTATCCTGAACGAAGTGAAGGATCCCGCTATTCAAGATAATTAGCATTATTCAATCAGTATTTTTCTCCGCCTTGGGCGGATCAAAATGATAATTATTTTTTAATCACTACACTTTTTCCATACCGGCTGCTTTTTCTTCAGCTATTTTATTTTCCAATTCATCGCCGGTTTCCTCGGATTTAATAGCCGCGATTTCATGAAAAAATAAAAACCAGGCTGTTTGGTAAAAAGCTGTCAAAGCTGAGCTTAACATAAAAATAATTACAACCAAAACAAATAATCCTAACACTGCTATAATTAAAATTCCTATTTCAGCCAGAAGAAGATAAAGAATCAACCCTATTAAAATAAATACAAGCGCTAGAAGAAAAATAATGGCCAGCATAGCAAAGCCCGCAATTATTCCAATTGCTAACAACAATAAAGCCATGGTTATGCTGGATAAAATATTTTTGCGAAAAACTTGATAAGCGTTTTCTATGGATATTCTAATTCCAGTTTTAGCCAGCACTAAATAAAAATAAGCGTATTTTTTCAGAAAAGAAATGAGAATTATTAAAGGAATAAAAATCAGAATGGCCAAAATCAATAATAGCGAAGCGGCAATGTAAGATTTTAAATAAAACAGAAATACCACTGGAAGAAAAAGGACAATCATTATTCCCAAAATTAGAAATCCTAAAATTAAATCAATTGCTAAAATTTTCCAGAAATATTTGCGTCCTTTTTTAAATCCGACGGAAAAATTTATTCTCTCTTTGTTTTTTATGGCCTCCAAGGATTTAATAATGGCTGCTTGGCAAATTATTCTCAAGGCCATTAAAATAATGGCGAAAATAATTATAGCGGCTAATCCCGCAATTATCCATACCCAGTAATCATTCACCCAGTGAAAAAGGTTTTCTTGGCTTTTCTCTGTCCATTCCAATTTCTCGTTATTATTTGCGGGTATTTGGAAATTAAAACCTCCTCCGCCCAAAGCGATAAAAAAACCGAACCACCAAAGATACTTATTGTTCCAAATAATCTCCCAAGAATCTTTAAGTATCTGAATATATTCTATTTCCTTCTTACTATTACTCATTTTTTTATTTTCCCATCAAAACTTTCTGTCATTGCGATCCGCCCTGGGCGGAGAAGTAATCTCAGAATTATAATTCAGGGATTGTCACCGGTCATCTCGATCTTACATCGGGATTCCCTCGCAACGACAAAAAAATAAACTTCATGATTTAAGATTTTCTCTCACTTTTTATTTCCTTTTCTTTGCTCACCAATTTATCAAACTCATCTTTCTCAATAGTTTCTTTTTTCAGCAAGGTTTCAGCTATCTTATTTAAAGTTTCTCTTTTTTCATTTATTATTTTTTCCGCGGTTTGTTTGGCTTCTCCAAGGAATCGGGAAACCTCTTGGTCAATTTCCAAAGCAGTTTGTTCGGAATAATCCTTTTCTTCAGACATCTCTTTTCCTAAAAAAACCAATTCCTCCTTTTTGCCGAAAGTTCTAGGTCCCAACCGGCTCATTCCATAACGAGTTACCAAACTTCTGGCCATATGAGTAGCTCTTTCAAGGTCGTTGGAAGCACCCGTGGTTATATCTCCGAAAACGATTTTTTCGCTCACATAGCCTCCCAGCAAAATAGCCAACTCATCTAAGAAATAAGCTCTGGATTGAAGCCGCTTATCTTCAGTGGGAACCGCCATGGTGTATCCTCCCGCCTTTCCGCGGGAAATAATGGAAACTTTTTGAATTGGATCGGCGTTGGGCAAACAGGCCGTCACTAAAGCATGTCCCGCTTCATGGTAAGCCACTATCTTTTTTTCTTTTGCGTTCATCATTTTACTTCGGCGCTCCGGTCCCATAATGACTTTTTCAATGGATTCCTTTAGTTCTTTTATACTGATTATTTTTTTCCCTCGGCGAGCGCTGAGTATAGCCGCTTCATTGACAAGATTCGCCAAATCCGCTCCGGAGAAACCGGGAGTGCGTTGAGCGATGACTTTTAACTTCACGCCTTTTTTAAGTGGTTTGTTTTTTGTGTGAATTTTAAGGATAGCCTCTCTTTCTTTAATATCCGGAAGATCTATCACCACTCTTCTGTCAAATCTCCCCGGACGCAAAAGCGCCGGATCCAAAACATCCGGACGGTTGGTGGCGGCTATAACTATAACATTGGTATCAGTTTCAAAACCGTCCATTTCCACTAAAATTTGGTTTAAGGTTTGCTCGCGTTCATCATGTCCACCACCCAATCCCGCTCCCCGATGCCTTCCTACGGCGTCAATTTCGTCAATAAAAACTATGGACGGAGCATTTTTTTTGGCTTTCTTGAAAAGGTCGCGCACGCGGGAAGCTCCCACACCCACGAACAT
>JAGYNK010000075.1 GCA_018400055.1 Candidatus Moraniibacteriota bacterium | reverse complement strand
GGAATGACAAACAGAAATAATTAGTAAAAAGTGTAAATAACGCTAGTGATTTTTACAATTAACTAGTTTTATTATTATCCGTCCTTGCTTTTATTTTGAACTTTATTATGAATTACTTGCTACTTATTGCTTACTACTTACTTCTTATTTAATTATAACATTTTAAACGAAAACAAAAAAGCCGCTTTTGATAAAAACGGCTTTTTTGAATCAGCTTTTTCGCGAAAAAAGCGAAAAGAGGCTGAATAAGTAAAAATATTATATTTTATTGATGTCTTCTACAACATCGTCAATGCTCTTTTTTTCTTCCCTTCTCTCAGAACCTTCCGGCTCGTTGATTTTCAGGTTTACGCGAGCATTATTTTTAGCTCCAATGACTCTTAAAAGAGTTCTTAAAGCTTTGGCGGTTGCGCCTTCTCGTCCGATGACCATTCCCATATCGTTGGCATTTACATCCAAACTAATAAGAACGCCCATCTCGTCAATTTTTCTTTCTACTTTGACATCGTCAGGATTATCTACAAGCATTTTCACAACTTGTTCAATAAAATCCTTGTCTCTTGTTTCTTCAGCCATAAAGATTGAACTTGAATTACTGATTAAATACGAGATTGAATTTTTCAGAGAGCTTCGACCAATTCTCTTATTTCTTATTCTATCTCTCGCTTTAATTATAATCTATTTTAAAAATAATGTCAATGCTGAAATGTTTTAAAATCACAATCCGTATTTAATCTTATTGCTATTGTGCTCTTCCAGGGTTTTGGAAAAAATGGTTTCTTCATTTTCAAGATTGTTTAAAAAATAATTAAAATTTGTTTCTTGGGGATAAATAGCCGCTTCAATGGAAACAATACCAGGATTAGTAATAGGACCGGGAGGAAGACCGGGATTCAAATAAGTATTATAGGGTGATTCAACTTGCGTATCTTCATAATTATACTGGTCCTTATTTTCGCCTAATAAATAAGCTAACGTTGCGCAACTTTGAAGTGGTTGTCCGATTTTTATCCTGTTCCAAAAAATCCCGCTTACTATTTTTCTATCTTCAGACGTTTTAACTTCTTTTTCCAATAGGCTCGCCATTGTAATAATTTCGTAAAGGGTTTTATCTTGATCTTCAATGCTGCGCCTTAAATTAGCCGACAGTTTCTCGTCAAAATTATCCAACATTTTTTTAATAATATTTTCCGTGCTTGAATCCATTAGGAAAAAATAGGTATCGGGAAACAAAAATCCTTCCAAATTTTGATTCTCCGGAATACTATCCAAAAAATCATAGTTATATTCATCTTTAAAATAATCCGCTCGCTCAACCAGATTTAAAAAATCATCCCCGTTTAATTCTTGCTGATTGATCCTTGTCGCTATTTCTCGACTGTTCCATCCTTCGGGAAAAGTGATTTTTTTTTCATTGGAAATAGCTTCTTTCTGTCGGGTAACAATTAAAGCTATTTCGGGAATGGTATTTTGAGGATTAATCGCATATTCTCCATCTGTTATTTTACCGTAAATATTTTCCTTCCAAAGGTAATAAATGAAAAAAAATTTATGGGAAATCAATTTTTCTTCTTGCAGTCTATTCGCTATTTCCAAAAAGCCTTCGCCTTTTTCAATTTTAAAATTTTTCGTTTCCGCGTTCAGACCATGAGAGTAATTGACTTGATTCTGGAAATAGAAAAGGCTTATTATTAGGATAATAATGATGATTAACGCTATAAATATTTTTTTGTTTTTCATAATTATAAATAATCAATTCTTTCTTTATGTCATTCCCGTCTTCCTGTTATGTTTTTATGAGTTGTAAGTTATGAGTTGTAAGTTGCAGGTTATTTATACCAGCGGCACAAAAGAAAATCCGGGATATTTTTCTTCGTAAAAATTGTTTTCTTTTTTCTTTTTCAAATGCCAAATATAATTGCTTACAGGAATAACCATTTCCCCTTTTATTTTAAGCTGGCTTTTTAAATCTTTCGGAATGTTTTCCACCGTGGCAGAAACTAAAATCCTATCGTAAGGAGCATTTTGAATATAACCGGCATATCCGTCCTGATTGTGAATTTCTGCGATTCCTTTTTTTATAAAATTTAATTTGCTGACATTTTTTCGTCCCATCTCACAAAGTTCCGGCACTATTTCCAAAGCGGTTACCTTTCCCTTTTTTCCTACGATATGGGAAAGCAAGGCGGTGGTCCAGCCCGATCCGCTGCCCACATCCAAAATATTTTGTCCCGGGCGAGGATTCAATAATTCCAACATAAAAGCCACTGTGAGTGGCTGTGAAATGGTCTGGCCGCGTCCCAGCGGTAAGGGAATATTAAGATAAGCTTCATTTTCTAATTCCTTCGGAACAAATTCTGCTCGTTTTACCTCCGTAAACGCTTCAACTATAATATCTGTTTTTAAATATCCTTGTTTAATTAAATCGTTAATGAGTATTTTGGATTCTTTTTTCATAGCTTACGTTCCGCATCTTATATTCTATGTCTACGTCTTATGTCTTTATTCTCCCATGACTTGCACGATAACATCTCTTTTTCTGGCTCCGTCAAATTCAATGGCGAATATACTTTGGCTTGCGCGTATGGCTAGTTTGCCTTTATCTAGAGGAATTGTTTCACTTGTTCCGACCAGAAGCGATTTGCAATGAGAATGTCCATTGCTTCTTCCGTCAGCCGCTTGCTTCCGGCGAAGTTCAAATAAATCATGCGCGTATTGGTCATCTACCGGAATAATCTTATATAAAATCCGCATAAAATCTTGAATGAGCATAGGCTCGTTGTGGTTAACAGCTATACCCATAGTGGTATGCGGAGCATAAACCAGAACTTGACCGTCTTTAATCCCGGAGCTTTTAACAATGCTTTCCACTTTGTCCGTAATGTCCAAAAATTCAATTTGGGTATCGCTTTTAAATTCTATGCTTTCTTTGTATATTTTCATAATGATTACCTTTAATAATTACGAATCAAGTACGAATATACTAATTTTTGTGAATTACGAAACACGCAAGCCACTGTCATTGCGAGGAGTGTAGTCCGCCCGCAGGCGGACAAGCGACGAAGCAATCTCGATAGAATTACAGTAAAAATGGGATGGCTTCGTCATTTCTCTCGCTAAAGCTCGCTTCATTCTTTCCTCCAAAGACGGATAAGCGCAATGACAAAGGGAGAATTGATATTTTGTAATTCAAAGTATATATTGTTAATGAATTAGTAATTCTTAAAGATTAAATTTTAAATACGCGCGCTACGGCTTTTACCGCTCTTCTATCCATTACCGCTGGTATTATTTTACCACAAATAGGTTTTTTTATCAAGGCGGCCAATGATTTGGCCGCTTTTATTTTGTGTTCGTCGCTTATATTCGCTATCCTATTATCTAAGGCACCGCGAAATATTCCCGGAAAAACCAGAGCATTATTTATTTGATTTGGATACTCCGAACTGCCCGTCGCTATAATTTTCGCTCCTCCTTTATACGCTTCTTCCGGCGTAATTTCCGGAACGGGATTGCTCATAGAAAAAACTACAGGATCCAAATTCATTTTTCTGATGTCATGCTTATCCAAAAGTTTAGGCGCGGAAACTCCGATAAAAATGTCCGCACCTCTTAAAGCTTTCTTCAGTGTCCCTTTTATATTTTCAGGATTGGTAACGGATAAAATTTCTTCCTTGGCTTTATTCATACCTGACGGGCGTTTCTTGTGGATTACTCCGCGGCTGTCGGACATTATAATATTTTTAGCTCCGTATTTAAATAGCAGTTTAGCAATAGCTATTCCGGCTGCTCCGGCACCCGAGATGACTATTTTAATCTCTTTAATATCTTTTTTTATAACCTTTAAGGAATTAATCAGTCCGGCTAGAACAACGATGGCCGTACCATGCTGGTCATCATGGAAAACCGGAATTTCCAACCGACTTTTAAGCTGTTTTTCTATTTCAAAACATCTGGGAGCGGAAATATCCTCCAAATTTATTCCGCCAAAAGAAGGAGAAAGAGCTTCTACTATTTTTACGATTTCTAAGACATCTTGAGTTTTTAAAACTATGGGAAAAGCGTCCACGCCTCCCAATTCCTTAAATAAAAGAGCTTTCCCTTCCATCACGGGTAAAGCTCCTTCCGGCCCTATATTTCCCAAGCCCAAAACAGCCGAGCCGTCGGAAATAATAGCTATGGCATTTTTTCTAATGGTATATTGAAAAGAAAGTTTTTTATTTTTAGCAATTTTGCGGGAAACATCCGCCACTCCCGGCGTATATAAAACAGGGAGAGATTTTTTAGTCAGTCTTTTTTTTGCCCTTATTTCAATTTTCCCTCCTATCTTTTTGGAAAGCTGAATTGAATTCATAGTTTCATTTTTTTATAAACACTTCCAGCCGCTACCGCTCCTTCAGCCACCGCAGTTATAATTTGGCGGAATTTATTGGAGCCGGTGGTAACATCTCCGGCGGCATAAACATTTTCCACATTGGTTTCTTGAGCTTGGTTTACAATTATATATTCTTGCTCGTCTACCTCCACTCCCAAATCTTTCGTGATGGCGACTTTGGGGACCGAACCGATTTCCACAAATACTCCTTGAACTGAAACTTCTTTATCACCCTCCTCACTCTCGTAAGCAACACTTTCCACTTTTTGTTCTCCTCTTATTTCTTTTATGCCCTGGGAGCTGATTATTTCAATTTTTTCGTTCTTTTTGATTTGCTCCATCAGTGCCGGCTTAAAACGAATATTTCCCCTGTGGATTAAGTAAATTTTATTGGCGAAATCGGATAAATGAAGGGAAGCGGTGGCCGCGGAATCCCCTCCGCCGATTACCGCCACGTCTTTATCGGTAAAAAACATAGCGTCGCAAGTGGCGCAAAAGGAAACTCCTTTTCCGATTAATTTATCTTCTCCGGGAATGTTCATTTTCCTGGGATTCATTCCTAAGGCCAAAATAACGCTTCGGGCAATATATTTTTCTCCCGTTCCCAGAGAAACTTCAAATCCTTCATCCGTCTTTTCAATATTTTCCGCTTCAGCTTGAACAATTTTAGCTCCTAATTTTTCCGTCTGTTCCTGAAATTTTTGCATCAAATCCTTCCCGGAAATTGAATTGAATCCGGCATAGTTTTCAATTTCCGCCGCTTCCACTACCTGTCCTCCTATTTCACTGCCAATGACTATATTTTTTAATTTGTAACGGGAAGCGTAAATAGAAGCGCCTAATCCCGCCGGACCGGCGCCGATTATAATTAAATCGTATAATTGGTTTTTATTTTCCATAAGTTCTTTTCACTCTCCCCTTTTTTTATGAAAGAGTTAAGAAAATTATAAAATTGATTTTAACGCTTCTGCCAAAACATCTTTATTTTGAACACCGATAAATTCTTTCGCCACTTCTCCATTTTTAAAAATTTTGAGAGCCGGAATAGACATAATTCCGTATTTGACAGCCGTTTCTTTATTATCCTCAACATTCAACTTTCCTATTTTTATTTTATCCCCCATTTCTTCGGTTAAGCCTTCAATAATCGGACCCATCATTTGGCAAGGTCCGCACCACGGCGCCCAAAAATCAACCAGCACCGGCTTGTCGCTTTTTAAGACTTCCGCTTCAAAGTTTTGATCGTTAAGTTCTATAATCATATTTTTGTTTTTTAATTACTTTAATATTAAAATACTTTGTTATTTAAGATTTTTATTTCTTCTATTTTTTTATGTCATTCCCGCGCAGGCGGGAATCCAGAGTATTTTTTAAGGCTGGTAATTTCATCCTAGATTCCCGATCAAGTCGGGAATGACATAAAATCATTTTCCCATTCTTCTTTCCCTTCTTTGGAATTCCCTTATTGCCTTTTCAAAATCGTCCGGATTAAAATCCGGGTAAAGTTTCTGGGAAAAATAAAGCTGAGCGTTGGCAATATCCCACATCATAAAACCGACAGACAAATGCGGTTCTCCTCCGGTGCGGATTAACAAATCAACCGGCGGCAAATCTTTAGTCATTAAATTTTCCTTGATGGTCTGGGCTGTTACTTCTTTGGCTGAATTGTATTTCTCGGCAATTTTTTTCACCGCTTCCACCATTTCATCATCGCCATTATAAGCCAAAAAGAAATTAAGAAAACATTTCCGGTAATCTTTGGTATCATCAATGCATTTTCTTATTATTTTTTTAAGGGAATGAGGAAATTGATCTTCCCATTTGCCTATAACATTTATTCTGGCTTCGTTTTCGTGAATTTCTTTATTTTCAATAAGCCTAGTGAAATATCTTTCAAAAATATTCAGCAGAGCTCTTTTTTCTTTAAGAGGACGCTTGGTAAGATTATCCAAGGAAGAACCCCAGAAAGAAAGACATTTAACTCCCAAGTTAAAAGCTTTTTGAATTATTTTTTCCAGATTTTTAGCGCCTTCTTCGTGTCCTTCCCATGGTTCCAATCCCTGCGAGCGAGCCCAACGCCGGTTGCCATCGGGAATAATAACAACATGCCGGGGAATATTTTTTTCTTGTTCAGTTGCCATAGTTATTATAAATAAAATTTATCTTATTCTGCATCCGCTTAATTATCGGAGAATTTAAGCGTAAGGAGCATATGTATTTCAAATTAAACAATGTTTACATTCTATACTAAAAAATATTTATTTACAATATTTTAGAGAGAGTGAAGTTTCACTCTCTCATCTTTTTAATCTTCTTTAACCTTCCCTATTCCATCTTTTAAGGCAAAATGGATTAGTTTCAAAAGGAATTCCCTTATAGGTTGCGGGTTGATAAGATGCACTGCAGCGGTTTTCAGCCCAAAAGTTTACCACATCTTCTATTTCAAATTCATGACATCCGCTTAAATCAAGTATAACTATTTCTCCGCCTATATTTATCACTGTCTTTCCTTGTCCCAGTTCTTCGCCGATATGCAATAATCCTCCGCTAGAAATGTCTTCACACATAATCGCCTCCTTTTTTAGTTTTTAGTTTTTAGTTTTGATCTATGAGTTATGAATGTAAGACTAAAACTTTTTAACCTCCTTTATAAATTCTTCCAATAATTTTTTCTCGCTGACTTTTTTTATTATTTTACCTTTTTTCGTAATAAGTCCCACACCCTTTCCTCCGATAATGGCTAAATCGGCTTCCCGCGCTTCACCTGGACCGTTAACTACGCAGCCCATTACCGCCACATGCATATCTTTATCAATAAATTGCAACTGGCTTTCAACTTTTTTTACCAAACTTACCAGATCTATTTCCGTTCTTCCGCAAGTGGGACAGCTGGTGATAGTAATTCCTCTTTTCCGCAACCCCAGCGATTTTAAAATTTCCCAGCCGACTTTTATTTCTTCCACCGGGTCAGCCGTAAGGGAAACTCGCAAAGTATCTCCGATTCCCTCGTAAAGCAAAACACCTAATCCAATGGAAGACATTACCGTTCCGCGAAAAACCGTGCCGGCTTCCGTTACTCCGATATGCAACGGATAATCCACTTTTCGGGAAAGCATCCTGTATGCCTCCGCCGTTCTTTCAATATCGGAAGCTTTCAATGAAATCAGAATGTTTTTAAAATTATGTTTCTCTAAAATTTTAATATGCCGCATAGCCGATTCCACCATGCCTTTGGCGGTAGCTTTTCCTTTGTATTTTTTTAAAACTTCTTTTTCCAGCGAGCCGGCGTTCACACCTATTCTTATGGGAATTTTATTTTTTTTGCATTCTTTAACAAGCTTGATTATCTTTTCTTCCGATCCAATATTGCCCGGATTTATTCTTAATTTATCTATTCCCTGCTTTATAGCTTCCATAGCCAGCTCCGCGGAAAAATGAATATCAGCTACTAATGGAATATTTATCCGCTTTTTAATTTTTCCCAAAGCTTTGGCCGCCGGCATATCGGGAACAGCCAAACGAATAATTTCACATCCCGCTTTTTCCAACTTTTTAATTTGAGCCACTGTTTTTTTAACATCGCGTGTGTCAGTGTTGCACATGGATTGGATGACTACGGGAGCGTTGCCACCTATATAAACATTTCCGACTTTAATTTTTCTGGTTTTTTTTCTTTTGATCATAACATTAATTTACAACCCATAACTAATGACTAAAAACAATAATAAAGATATTAAACCATAGGTTACAAGCTATGAATTATTAGTTGTTGGTTGTTAGTTACTTATACTTCCCTCTCTGCCATATAATCGGCTATGCTTAACAAAAAATCTTTCGCTTCTTGGGAAATTTTTGCTTTTTCTATTTCTCGCTTGCCTTGAGAGATAAATTTCTGAGCCATATTTTGAGCGTAAGCCAAAGATCCGGTTTCCTTAATAATGACGCGGAAATTATCAATGTCTTGGACTGTCAAATCATCTTTACCCAAAATATTTTTTAAGGATTTCTTTTGGGCGCGCTTGGAATTTTCCATTGCTTTGGAAACCAAAATGGTTTGCTTGCCTTCTTGAATATCCGACCCTACCGGCTTGCCAATTTTTTTCTCGGAACCGAACACACCCAAAATATCATCCTGGATTTGGAAAGCAATACCGATGGGAATGGAAAGCCGGCTCAAGCTCTCTAAAGTTTTATCATCGGCTCCGCCTAAAATCGCGCCTAAATGAAGCGGGCTTTCCACGGTATATTTGGCAGTTTTATTTTTATACATTTCCAGGATTTCTTTTTCGGACGCCTGACCTTTATATCCTATGTATAAATCTTGGGCTTCGCCAACTACCGTCATAGATACTACCGACTGAAGTTTAGAAAGAGCGTTCATAACCAATTCCGGTCTGAATTCCGAATTGAATATAACTTGATTGCCCAAAGCGCTTACCATATCCCCGACAATAATACCCATGGAATTTCCAAAATGTTCGCTGTCTTCTTTGGGGAAAAGTTTCCGACCCAGTTTTTGGTATCTGAAATTAATCGTATCAGTGTTATGCCGCTTATTGTCTTTGTCAATAATGTCATCGTGGATTAATAAAAAAATGTGAATTAACTCCACGCTTACCGCAGTTCTGATAATTTTATTTTTTTCTTTTCCGTTTACCGCCGAATATCCGTAGTACATTAAAGCCGGCCGCAATCTTTTGCCGCCGGCTAATGTTATTTTTTTCACATATTTTAAGGAGTTAGCCACAAAATGGTCTTTTTTGCCAGCTTCTTTTATAGCCCTATCCAATTGCTTTTCAATTTCCGGATCAATCTTCTTTTTAAAATCCGCTAATGTTTTTTTAATATCCATAAAAAATAAAGTTTGCTATTATCAAACCTTTTTAAATTTTAAGCATTAAAGATAAAAAAGGCAAGAGAAATAAAATGTAGTTTTAAGGATAGTTTACTTTTTCACCCGACAGGGTTGCTGATTTATAGCAAAATCATATCGTAAAAAGAAATTTTTAATTTTTTTCACAGAACAGGAAGATTTTGATAAATTACAAAAACCCATGATAGTACCGCCAACGGGAGTCGAACCCGTGATCTCTTGGATGAGAACCAAGTGTCCTGGACCACTAGACGATGGCGGCAAATAAACTAAAACACAGGATGCCTGTCCGCCTTTGGCGTAAACATATATGACCCATTGTCCGCTTTTAAAAATCTAGCATTAAAACAAAAAGTTATCAATAGCAAGAGATATATGAGATTTTTCTTTTTGAAATAAAAAGACCGCTGGCATTTTAATGGAAAGTAAGTTTACTTTTTTTATGCCAGCGGCTAGCCCTTTAGACTAAAAAGAGAGTAAATTTTTTCATAGCAAGTTACAAAAGAGAAACAAATTAACTTTATTTTTCCTCCTTTTTTAATTCCGATCTTGTAAACAGGAGCAAAAAGATGAAGAGGAGAAAGATGATGTGCGAAGAAATCACGCATATTTTTATGGCAATATGATCTACACATTATAATCACCTTCTACACATGCCATGTGTTTGCATTAAGGCATTTATAAAATACTTTAATGTGTCTCTTCTTTCTTTTGCATTTAACATTTTCCAAAAACTTGATTCCCTTAGAATTAAAATAATTTCTTCCCTTTTAATCATTTTACACCTTCCTTTTTTTATTTATCAAATAACTTTTTTAAAAAAACAAAAGACAACTTCCCCATAGAAACTGTCTTTTGTTTTCAAAGCAACTGATAAATTTTAAGCGAGCTTTGAATATTTTTTCTATTCTCTTGTATTTTTGTTTCCAGCAGTAAATCATTCTGCTACTGTTTAGTATAACCTTTTTTGAAATTTTATAAAACCCCCGCTTGTGGATAACTTTTTATTTAAATTGCTTATCTCGTGGAAGCGTAGCGATTTCATAAAATAAACGACTTCCTTTCCTTATTACGGTTTTAAATATTCTTTTCTCAGCCAATCGGGAGACTGGCGACATAAAATATTTTCAGCTTCTCGCGGATTAAGCATTAAGCCTTTTACTATCTTCTCCATTCTCATGGCTTGCGATCCCTTAACCAGAATCAGATCGCCTGCTTTGATGTTCTTACGAATTTTATTTATAGCTAGAAAGGGATCGTCAAAATGAAATATTTTTTCTGAGGGATAACCCAACCGCTCTAATTCATTGAGAGCTATTTTCATTCTGTCTCCTATTAAAAAAACCAGTTTGGGATTCACTTGAAAAATTTTACGCGCGACTTCGCGATGACCGTTTTCCGTGTAGCTTCCCAACTCCAGCATATCTCCCAGCGCCACTATTTTTTCACTGGATCTTAAATTCATTAGAACATCCAGAGCCGCTTTAGCCGAAGCGGGCGAAGCGTTATAGGCGTCATCAATAACAAAACTACTGTTTATTCCATGGATTAAATTCATTCTGCCAGCCGGAGGAAAAAAATTGTCCAAGGATTCGGCAATTTCCACAAGGTTTATTTTGAAAGTTATACCGGCTGAAATTCCAGCTAAAATAGCATAGAGTTGGTGCTGAGCCAGCACATGGCGCAAGCGCACCGGAATGGTTTTATCTTCATAACAAAGTTTGAAGCTAATGCCGGAAGGCTTATTGTTTTGATAATTAAAGCCTATAATATCCGCTTTGGCATCTCCTCCTTTTAAACCAAAAGTAAGCGTTTTGGATTGAATAAAATTTTTCATATCTTTCAATCGGGGGTCATCATAATTTAAAATAGCCATTCCGTCCTCAGGCAAAGCTTCCAATAATTTTCTCTTTTCTTTGGCAATATGATCCACGCTTTTAAAAAATTCCAAATGACTGGAGGAAATGTTGGTAATTATTCCGACGCTAATCGGAATAAAGCTGGTCAGATATTTCATATCGCCCGGACGATCAACTCCCATTTCCAAAACCAAAATCTTCGGATATTTTACGGGAAAAACAACAATAAAAAGCCACTTAATAAAAACGCCTAACCATTTTAAAGGAGAACGCTTTCCGCTCTTGGCTCCGATAATGGTAAGCGGGATGCCGATTTCATTATTGTAATTCCTTTCGCTTTTACGTGTTCTGAATTTTTGAGAAAGAACCATAAAAACAGCTTCCTTGGTTGAAGTTTTTCCCACTGAACCGGTAATTCCCACAACGGACGGCTTATATTTTTTCAAAACTATAATCGCCATCCAGCGCAGTACTTTTTCCAAATATTGAACGCGTTTGGATTTCATAAACTTTTCAAAAATTACAAATTTACACCAATAGATTTAATTTTTTATTCACAATCAGCGATCCGTCAATCAGCAAATCAACTTTTTGAATTAATTGGCATTTTGGCATTTTTTACAGTGATATGTATCGCTGTAAAAAATGCCAAAATTAAAAAAATTAAAAATGCGAGGATTTATTTTATGCTATTTTCAATAATACAAACAAAACTTGCCATTAAATAAATTTTAAAAAATCTTATAAATCGTATTCTTCCGTCGGGCTGATTTTATAATATCCCAATAAAAATTTCATCACTTCGCCGAAGGTGGGAGCGGCCGTAGATTCCGCCCATTGGACATCTTTGGGATTGTAAATTTTAACTAACACGGCGAATCGGGGATCGTCAGCCGGAGCGAAACCGACAAAAGATCCAACTGCTAATCCTTCTTCATATCCTTTCTCGCCTTGCTTGGCCACTTGCGCCGTTCCCGTTTTTCCGCCTACTAAATATCCGGGGACTTTAGCTCTTTTTCCGTGTCCATTTTCCACCACGCTGACAAGCATCCGGGAAACTTTTTCAGCTGTTTCTTCCTCCACCACCCTTTTTATTTCTTGAGGCTTCACTTCTTCAATTTCTCCATTGGGATAAATCTTTCTTTCAACTATTTGTGGTCGCATAAGTTTTCCTCCGTTAGCCAAAACGGCATAAGCGTTAATTAACTGCAAGGGGGTAACGGTAATGCCCTGTCCGAAAGAAGCCGTAAAAAATTGAATATCACTATTTAGCACTTTTAGATTATTTAAATTTCCCTGAAATTCTCCCGGCAGATCAATACCGGTTTTTTCTCCAAAACCGAATTTTCTTGAATAATCGGCAAATTTTTTATTGCCCACAAGCTTTTCAATATAAATCGCTCCCGTATTCAAAGATTCTTCCAACACTTGCGTCATAGTCTGTTCTCCATAGGCTTTTTCGTCCGAGTTTTTGATTGAATATCCAGCCTCTTGAACTATTCCGCTATCGTAATAAACGGTTTCGGGATTCACTTTTCCATCATTTATTCCCATAGCCATGGTGATAGCCTTAAAAACAGAACCGCACTCATAGGCTTCGCTCACGGAAGGATTCATAAATAGGGACATATCCTCGCACTTGGAATATTCGTTGGGATTAAAAAAGGGATAATTCGCCATGGCAATAACTTTTCCTGTTTCCGGCTCCATAACAATTATAGAACCGCTGTCGGCGCCGTGCTTTTCAACCGTTTCCTTTAAAATTCTTTCCACTTCATACTGAACAACTCTTTCAATGGTTAAGATTAAATCTATTCCGTTTTGAGCGGGATTAAAATTTCTTTCCGCAATAGAAATCCATCTGCCTCCTGCGTCTCTTTCCTGGCTTAAGTTTCCGGGCTTTCCCCTTAATTCCTTTTCCCAATAAGCCTCCAGCCCGTAGCGCCCTTCGTATTTTTTTCCATCCGAGCCTACAAAACCGACAATCTGCGAGGCCAACTCTCCCGCCGGATAATAACGGAAAGTCTCCGGCATAAGATATACGCCTGAAATATTAAGCTGACTGATTTTTAAAACTTCTTCCTCGGAAAGCTTATGCTTGAGTATTTCAAACATATCTTCCGGATCATCCAATTTTTTTCTAACCTCGTCTTCTTCCAAATTCAATACGGCGGAAATTTCAATAATCGTTTTTTCCCTATCCTCAACTTCTTTGGGAACAAGGTACGCCATTTTAAGTTCCCGATTAATTGCCAAGGGATAAATTCCCTCTCCGTCTTTAAGATAAATTTCTCCTCTTTCAGGATCCAGTTCTTGAAAAATATGGTGCTGGTTTTGAGCAATGGAACGATATGTTTCGTAAGCGGTAACTTGTAAGGAATACAAGCGGAAAAAAATAATCGTTCCCAAAAAAAAGACAAGGAGCGCCAAAAAATAAATTCTCCAGCCCTCCACTAAAGATCCGATTTTTTTATAGTTTATCGTCCTTCTCTCTCGCATAACGAAATTATTTTAACGCTATGGGGCCGCTTTCTTCAATGTAAACCACTTCTCTCAATTCCGACATATTCATTCTTTCGCTCTCTTGTTTTAAGCGATAAAGAGAATTAAGTTCCGCCTCCCGAATTCTCAGCTGCTCGTTTTTTTCTTCTTCCTGAGCAAGCTTCTTTTCTACACAACGGATTTGATAGCCCTTTACCGCGTTACTGTTGATTGAATACAAATAAAATAAGCCGGAAAGAAAAATGGAAATTACCGCCATAAGGCTTAAATTTATTGACCCGGTTAAAATTTTATTTTTTGTTTTTGTTTCTCGTTGCCAGCGACAATATTTTCCCGTGGCAACTATTTTGTTTTTTGTCATCTATTCTCACGCCCCCCGATTAAATTACGCTTCTCAACTAATAACTTGTAATTTATAACTAAAAACTCAATAATTTTTAATAAATTTTATTTTCCATCTTGAGTTGCGATTCATAAGTTTCAGGTCTAGAGACCGGTGTTGCAAATTATAATTTTTCCGCAACTCTCAATTTGGCGCTTCTGGATCTGAGATTATTTTTAATTTCTTCAGTATTGGGAATAATAGGCTTTCGGGTAATTATTTTTATTTTCGGTTTCCGTCCGCAACGGCAGACTGGAAATTCCGGCGGGCAAATGCATCCCCTTGCATTTTCTTTAAATATATTTTTAACTATTCTATCTTCTCCCGAATGAAATGAGATAACTGCTAAGCGACCGCTTTTTTTTAAAACATTAATTGCCTGCGGCAAGAAAACTTTAATGTTTTCCAGTTCATTGTTAACTTCCATTCTTAACGCCTGAAATGTTTTAGTGGCAAAATGTTTTCTCCCGTGCTTATATTTTCCCGGCACCGCGCCGCTTATTATTTCCAATAAATCTAATGTTTTTTTAATGGGCTGTATTTTTCTTCGAATAACAATCGCTTTGGCAATTTTACGAGCATAATATTCTTCTCCGAATTCACTTAATATTTTTTCTAAATCGTGTTGGCTATAAGTGTTTAATATTTTTTGAGCGGTTTTTTGGCTGCTGCGGTTCATTCTCATATCCAGTTCGGCGTTTTTTTGAAAACTGAATCCCCTTTCCGCATCTTCCAGCTGGTCGGAAGATATTCCCAGATCTGCCAAAACAGCGTCTGCATTTTTTATTTTTAAAACTTTCAGAATTTTTTCCAGATTGGCGAAATTGTCATTAACCAGAATTAGGTTTTTTAATTTGATAATCGGGAATTGGGAATTATTTAAAAATTGATAATCGTCAGTTTGATACCGATTAGTCTTTGGCTGAGAAGTTAGAATTTCTGCGAATTTTTTTAGAGCCTCTGCGTCTCTATCAATAGCAATCAGTTTTCCCTCATCTCCAATCATTTTTAATATCTCTCGGCTATGCCCGCCTCCTCCCAGAGTTGCATCTATAACTGTACCGCCTTTCTTGAGATTTAATTTTTCCAGGCTTTCCTCCAACAAAACCGGTTTGTGAATAGACATTGGAATAAAATTACTAATTTCTAATTACTAATTACCTTGAATTACGAAATGATTAATCCTATTGTCATTGCGCTTGTC
>JAGYNK010000074.1 GCA_018400055.1 Candidatus Moraniibacteriota bacterium | reverse complement strand
CTCCTAAATTCTGGTCAAAACCTCTTTCCGCTAAGAATTCTTTGGCTTTTTGAAAAAAGGTTTTGGAATCATACGTCTATTTATTATATTTTTTATATCTAGTACTTCTTGCTTGTCCGATTCGTTCAAGCAGTTTTAAAGCTACCAAGCGAGACAACGCTTGCTTAATTGTGGCCTGCGCTATTTTTCTTTTTAGTAACCGACTGATCTCAGCCACTCCAATTTCTTTTTCACCTTCAAATAAACGATAAATCTGTATCTGCTTTTCCGAGAGTAATCTTTCCGGCTGATCCGATTCCATTAATTGTTTTGCTTTTTCGGTCTGCATAAGTAATACATCAAGCAAGTATTCCACCCACAGCGCAATATTCTCATTGTTAGTCTTGTGATTTTTCTGCGTTGCTCTAAGTGCAAGATAATAATCGCTCTTAGTTTGTTCAATAATTTCATCGAGAGAAACATAAGGGACGTAACTATATCCAGCTCTAAGCAAGAGTAAATTAGTGAGTGCTCTGCTTACCCTGCCATTGCCGTCTTTAAAAGGATGAATGGCAAGAAATTCGAAGATAAAATTGGCGATAACTAATAATGGATGAGTGCTCCCTTTTTCTAATTCTTCATTGGCCCATTCAATCGCGGCCTGCATTTCCGCTTTGACAAGATAAGGAGGTGTTGGATTAAAAAGCACGACTTGTTCATTCTCCTTATTAGCCATCACCACTGTATTCGGAGAGTTTTTGTATTTGCCTTTGTGCATCTGATCTTTTCCCGAAAAATTTAACAGGATATTATGAAATTGAAGTATCCAGCTTTCTGAAAACTTAATCGTTTTCCAATTATCAAAAATACGGCCGATTAGATCAGCGTAGCCGGCAACTTCCTGTTCATCACGACTCTTTGGTCTCTTAGCTTTGAGGCCACGCAAGAAGCGCGCAATTTCTTCATCGGTCATTTTTACCCCTTCAATACGAGTTGACGCACCGGTTGAGGTAATAATAACCCATGACTTAAGCCGTCCCAATATTTGCGGACTTAAACGCAGGCTCCCTTGCCAAAGCCCTTTAAACTGATCTATTTTGGCAATTTTTGCCAAAATATCTTGAGTTAAAGGTATTCTTTTGCTGAATCTGTTTTGCTTCATAAATCGTCTATTGTCTAACTATATTCAATAATATACGATTATATATGATAAATCAAGTACGTATAGATTAAAAGATTTAAGAGGTACGGAATAATTTGATTTAATAAAAAATTAAGAAGACCAAAATATTTAAGACGGCCAATGATTTTTCCAAAACAACCTTAATAATATTTTTAATCATTATTTTTTACTTGAAGTTTTTTTCCTACTTCGACCGGTTATTTTAAAAATGATTTCCCCGTCGGAAAAATCTACCCAGACAGCCTCCTTCCCCTTTAATTCTCCGGAAACTATTTTCATCGCCAAGGGATCCAAGACTTTTTTCTGAATAACTCTTTTAAGCGGACGGGCTCCTAAATTCTGGTCAAAACCTCTTTCCGCTAAGAATTCTTTGGCTTTT
>JAGYNK010000073.1 GCA_018400055.1 Candidatus Moraniibacteriota bacterium | reverse complement strand
ATTACTAAAGCCAACCAAGCGCCACGGGAGAAAGTTAAAAAAATTCCAAGAAGAATTATCAATAAGCCGTTTAAAATAAAAAAATAATTGACCCTATTTTTTCTTATGTCATTCCCGCGAAAGCGGGAATCCAGATTAATTTCTGAAACTGGTGATTTTATCCCTGCCTCGCCGGCCCGCTCCGCCAGAACTACAGCGAGGCGAGCAGGCGGGTTATATTTTCGCTTTCGCGGGAATGACACACTGGTCACCCCTCTTTGTTTATTGTTTATTGCTATTATTCCCAATAAAAAAACTATCGCCAGATATCCGCCCAAAATATTGGGATGCGGCAGACTTCCGTAAGCGCGCAGCCAGCGACCTCCCTCATTTTCTAAAACTGAAACCCCGCCCCGCCAAGTTTCGTAATTATTCATTCCCAGCCACTTGTTGGAAAAACTTTCTTGAAAAGTAAATTGCCCTAGCGCCAAAGCGCTTTGTAAAACCGCCGCTGCCAAAAAAACGAAGATAATTTTTTTCCAGTTTATTTTTATTTTCTGCAAAACGAAAAATAATCCTACGCCTAATAATAATTGCAGAGAAAAATAAAAAGCCAGCGCTTTATCCGGCGACCAGAGAATGGAGAGAAAAGACCAGGTAAGTAGCAAGTAGCAAGTAGCAAGTAGCAAGTATAAATATGACTTTCTATTAAATTTATAACTTCTTAAATTTTTAAGTTTTAAGTTGTAACTTTCTCTTCTATTGCCAAATAGGCATTTGAGAGTTGCCAGCCCGAGGCTGGTCAGCCTTGGGCTGAGAAATTGCCTGCCCGCCGGTGAGGCAGGGAAATTGGAAGTCACTTTCCTAAACTTTCCACCTAACAATAATATTATCCAAAGCACTAATATTATATCCGTCAAATATATTCCGATAGTCCCATACTGCCACTTCTCCCCGTCAATCATCGGTTCGCGTAAAATAAAAACCGTCTGCCACGGCAAAATAAAAATAAATAAATAAAAAAGATTGTCAGTTATTTTTTTAGTCATGAGGCATGGAACATAAAACATGAAACAAAAAAGCTAAATGCCATGTTTTTATATACTGTATTATATTATGTTATGTAGCTTTTAAAAAACAAAGCAAAATACAATACATAGGAGGCTCTTATTATTCCAATATATTAATATATTGGAATGTATTACAAAACGCAAAAAATTTTGGGAGAAAAAAATCCTAAAAAGCTAAGAAGCTAATATCCAAAAAGCTATTAAAGTTCTCCCCAATTCTCGCCAATTTTTACATCTACTACCAAAGGCACCTTAAGTTTATAAACATTTTCCATGGTTTCTTTTGCCTTCTGGGCAATCTTTTCCGCCAAATCTTCCCGTACTTCCAAAATTATCTCATCATGAATTTGCAGTATCATTTTTACCCCGTTAAATTCCCGCTCTGCGGGACCGGCTTTGCCGGATTTAACGGGGTGAATATTATTATTCGCATTGGCGCCTATTTGCTTTCCATTTCCGCCTAAGGCGGACCAGCCTCCGGCCAGCGCTTCTAATTCTCCATCTACTGCTATCATCGCCATTTTCATAATGTCCGCCGCCAACCCTTGAATAGGCATATTGATAGCCATTCTTTCCGCCGCGCCGGCCACTTGAAAATTAGGCGAATTTATTTCCGGCAAATAGCGGCGGCGTCCCATTTCTGTCTCTACAAAACCATTTTTCTTGGCGAATTCTTTAGTGTTTTTTATAAACTCCGCCACTTGGGGAAAATTTTCTAAATAGCGGCTGATAAATTCCTTGGCTTCATCCCGGCTGATTTTTGCCGCTTGAGAAAAACCAAAGGCGCTCATTCCGTAAATTATTCCGAAGTTAAGCGCCTTGGCGCTATTCCTCATTTTTTCCGTAACCTGCGACAAGGAAACTTTATTGACTTCCGCTGCCGTTGCCTTATGCACATCTTCACCCTTATAAAAAGTTTCAATTAATTTTTTATCCCCGCTCATATGCGCCATTACACGTAAATCAATCTGCGAGTAGTCGGCGGATATGAAAACATGTTTTTCTTGGGCTTCAAAAGCGGTGCGGATAATTTTTCCGATATCTGTCTTGATGGGAATATTTTGTAAATTTGGATTTTCCGAAGAAAGCCGACCGGTAGCCGTTGTTGCCTGATTAAAAGTAGTATGAATGCGGTAATCTTCGCCAATTAAATTTGGTAAAGAGTCTAAATAAGTGGTTTTAAGCTTAAAAAGTTCCCGGTAGTCTTCAATTTTGCCAATAATTTTGTGCTTATCGCGAAGTTTTTCCAATTCCGCCGCCGCGGTGGAAAATCCCGTTTTATTCTTTTTGATGTCATTTGTCGGAAGCTTAAGCTTGTTAAATAAAATATCAGCCAGTTGACTGGGAGAATTAATATTAAATTTTTTTCCGGCCAAATTATAAATGGATTTTTCTAAATTTTTTATTCGCGCGCCCATTTTTTCCGAAATGCCTTTTAAAATCAAGAGATTTATTTTAATGCCGGCTAGTTCCATCTCGGCCAAAATCTTTACCAGAGGCATTTCAATTTTTTCCAGCACGGATTTTAAGTTAGAGGAGCGATTAAAGGCGTCTTTGCCTTTTTGTTGCCGGCTTATAGATTCTATTTTTTCTTCCAATATATTTTTTAATTTTAAAGAATAATCCGCTTTTTGACAGATTTTTTGGAACTCGTTTTCTTGCTCCGATATGTTCAAACTTAATTGACCCGATTTTTCTTCCGGCAATTCTTCACCCAATTCCTCCAAAACCAAATTTGAAAAACTTATTTTGCTTCCCGGATTTAAAACATAAGCCGCCAGCATTACATCAAAATAAAGACTGTTTAATTTTATTCCGTGTTTCTTTAAAATTTTATAAATATTTTTCAAATCGTAACCGGTTTTTTTTATGTTTTCATTTTCTAAAACGGATTTTAGTTTTTTTAAATTGTTTTTAGAAATTTCTATAAAATAAGCTCTTCCTGTTTTCCAGGAAAAAGCTAGACCATTATCATCTAAGGCCAGCGCCACTTCTTTTTGCTTTTCCAGCTCTTGGATGAATTCGTCCAGTTTTGCGTTATCAATAACTTTGTATTTTAAATCTCTTACCCCGCTATTATTTTCTTTCCGAACTTTTCGCATATCTGCGTTATTTGCATTAACATTCGCGTCATTTGCATCACTATTAGGCAACCTCTTAATTAAGCTAAAAAAATTAAGTTCCTGAAAAAGATTAACTGCTTTTTGGCGATCAAAATCGCGCGCGACGCAGCTATTTAAATCAAGCTTAATCGGCACATCCGTTTTAATCGTGCCTAATTTTTTAGACATAATCGCCTGCATTTTGTCTCTGGCTAATTTTTCTCCAACCGCTCCTTTTATTTTATCCAAATTTTTGTAGACATTTTCCAATGTGCCGTATTCTCGCAAAAGGCTGGCAGCCGTTTTTTCTCCGATTCCTTTTACGCCCGGAATATTATCGGAAGGATCGCCGCGAAGTCCTTTAAAATCCTTGAGCTGTTCCGGGTTTAAGCCATAGCGTTCTATGACTTTCTCTTTGTCATACAAAACCGCATCGCTTATTCCCCGCCGCATGGTATAGACTTTGGTATTTTCATCTACTAGCTGCAAAGCGTCCAAGTCCCCAGTTACTATAATAGTTTCAATGGGGCTCCCTACCTTCTTTGAGGGAAGAGCTGAGGAGGAGTGTCTCCCACTTACTGCTTTATGCTTACTACTTGCTACTTCCTTAGTTATGGTTCCGATCACATCGTCCGCTTCAAAACCTTTTTTCTCATAAATGGGAATATTGAAGGCCTTGGTTACTTCTTTTACTTTGGGAATTTGCGCGTAAAGCTCATCGGGCGCTTTAACACGCGTGGCTTTATAATCTTTGAATTTTTTATGGCGAAAAGTCGGTCCCGCCAAATCAAAAGAGGCCGCTATATAATCCGGCTTAAACTGGCTGATGGCTTTCAATAAAGTTGAAGTAAAGCCGTAAACTGCGTTAACCAGCTCGCCTTTTTTGGTTGTAAGCGGCGGCAAAGCGTGATAAGCCCGATGAATAATGGCATTGCCGTCAATGAGAAGTATCTTCTTGGATTTATTTTTCATAAATTTTAAGCGTATAAATTTTCTAAATTATTTCTATCCTTTTC
>JAGYNK010000072.1 GCA_018400055.1 Candidatus Moraniibacteriota bacterium | reverse complement strand
GATTGCCTGCCTGCCGGCCTGTCCGCCGAAGAAGCAGGCAAGGCAGGCTTCTCTATTCCACTCGCTTAAGCTCGCTTCATTTCTTTCTCCAATGGCAAACAAGCGTAATGACAGCAAGAAAATTGATATTTCGTAATTCAAAGTAATTCTATTCAATATTTTAATATCCTCCTAGCGTCTGTCGGGAAAAATAGAGGCATCTATAGATGCCTCTATAGATGCCTCTAAAAAATAAGCGGCTTGGTTATGCTCTGCCGGCTCGTAACCGTAAAATTTTGGATATAAATTTTGGATATATAAAAAGCAAGCTTTTAGGGCTTGCTTTTTAAATTAAACATCCAGTTACTGTTTTACTTTCCACAACTTATTGCCAGTCCATGACAATTCATTGTAAATCATTAATAATTTTAAACCTTTAACTTTACTAGTTACTGATTACTGATTACTGATTACTGCCCTTTTCTTCTTCCGGTTTTTTTTCCGATTTTTCTTCTTCCGGTTTTTTCTCCTCCGCTCCTTCTTCTTCCTTCTTCTCTTCACCTTCCGCTTCTTCTTCCTTATCCTTAACTCCCTCAACTTTTGTAACATCTTCTTCCACTTTTTCATCCAACTCGGCCAGCTCTTCTTCACTTCTGGGCGGAGAAACCAAAGCTACAACCGTTTTCGAATCCAATAAAATTTTAACTTTTTCGGAGATATTCAAATCGCTTATTTTAAAACGGTCTTCAAAAGTTTTCAATTTATCTATTTTAACTTCCAATTCGGACGGCAAATCAGCGGGAAGACAGCTCACGGTAACTTCATCCATATTTTTAATTAAAACCCCTCCCAGCTCTTTTACCGCCGGCGCTTCACCCGTAAATTCCAACGGAATTTCAGTTTCAATTTTTTCGTCCATTCTTATCTGGAAAAAATCAACGTGGGAAAATTTATCCCGCAACGGATCAAATTGAGTTTCGTAAATCAAAACATCTTTCTTTTCTCCGCCTTTTATTTCCAGTTCAATAATGGTGTTTTCTCCCACATTGGAATACATTTTTTCCATTTCCGCCAAATCAATCCACAAATTTTTAGACGGGATTTTTTTGCCATAAACCACCGCCGGAAGCCATCCTTCCCTGCGAAATTTTTTTACTTTTTTCCCGGTTTCTTTTCTTATTTTAGCTTTAAGCGTAATTTTTTCCATAGTGATTTAATTTTCCGAAAAATATAAAACTACTTTAGATTTTTATTTTCTATCTTTATAAAGTCCCTGACTTTTCCTTTAAAATTTTTTAAAAATTGATGCACTTCAATGACCTGATCGGTAGAAATAGCTTCGCGTTGAAGCAATCGCTTAACTTCCTGCCGATTCAAATCGGTAATTACTTTCAAACTGGCAACGCCATATTTTCCGGCCGAAACAAAAATCAAAACAGAAGTTTTGCACTCTCGGCAAGTCAAGTGCAATATGGATTTATCCTTTTCCTCCGCTAAAACCAATGTCTCCGAAAAGCGACATTTAGTGCCGCAAATAGGGCACTTAATGATTTGGCCAATGCCCATCATTGAATTTGCCATGATAATTTTTTTTATTTTTCACTGCCATTAAAGATAGCACCGCTTTTAAAATTCGTCAAATTAAAATTAGCAATCTGTTATTGGTAACCAGTAACTGGTATGCATTAGAAATGTCATGGCGAGTGCAGTGAAATGGAGCGTGGCAATCCCAGAGTTAGTACTATCAGCGTTAATCTAACGGGATTGCCTGCCTGCCGGTCTGTCCGTCGAAGAGGCAAAAGAGGCAGGCTTTGTCATTTCGCTCGCCAAAACTCGCTTCATTCCTCCCGCCAGAGGCGGACAAGCGCAATGACAATGGAATTAATCATTTCGTAATTCAAGGGAATTATTTAGTTTTCCTATTTAAATAAATATTGGACAATATTCCCACAGAAGCGAACACCGTTACCAAAGAACTGCCACCGTAACTTAAAAAAGGCAACGGTATTCCTGTTACCGGAACAATTCCGATATTCATTCCAATATTCACAAATATTTGCAAGAACAACATCATCATTATTCCCACCGCTAACAAGCACCCGAAATTATCTACGGCCAAAAAAGCTATTCTTTTTATTCGGTATAAAAGCAAAAAAAGCAACAGGATAACAAAAGTGGCGCCAGCCATTCCCAGCTCTTCCGCTATCACGGCAAAAATAAAATCTGTGTGTTTTTCCGGCAAAAAATTCAACTGAGACTGCGACCCATGTCCTATTCCTTTTCCCCAAATACCTCCCGATCCCACCGCCACGATGGACTGAATAACATTATAACCGCTTCCTTGGGGATCAAGTTCCGGGTTAAATAAATTGGCAACCCTGTCTTTTTGAAAATCAGCCAAAAAAAACCAGCCAATGGAAAAAACCAAAACCGTCATCAAAATAAGACTGAAAAAATATTTCCAATTTATTCCGGAAATTACCGTAATTCCCAGCCAAATTCCCGCCAAAACCATCGCGCTCCCGAAATCCGGCTGTTTTAAAACTAAAAAAATAGCCAGAGCGGACAGGACAAAAGAATAAAATATCTCTTCTGTTTTTCCAATCCTGGCTTTGTTTTTTGAAAAAAAACTGGCCAAAGCTATTATAATCGCCAACTTGGACATCTCCACCGGCTGAAGGTTAAAAGGCCCAATTCCGATCCAACCGGAAGTTCCCCTTAAAGTTTCCCCCCACAAAAGAACTGCTCCCAAAAGAAGGAGAGCCAAAAGGTAAATTGCCAAACTGTAAGATCTGAGATAATGATAATCCGTCAAAGCGAAAAAAAACATCAAAGCTATTCCCAAAAAAGCAAAAATCAGCTGCTTCATGAAAATATTGGATTCACCGGAAAGATTAGATGTAGAAATACTGTAAATTGACATTAATCCCACGCCCAAAAGCATCAGAGAAATAATGATCAGCGACCAATCAAATTTAAGAATTTTAGAAAACATAAAAATTAAACATTCAGTATTCAACGCTCAATATTCAATATCCAATATTAATTGAATATTAAATTATTACCTTGAATTGCGAAATCGCCCTTTTGTCATCCCGAACTTGTCTGCCTGTCCGATAGGCAGGTTTCGGGATCCCGTAGATTAAGGAAAAGATTCGGAAATAAATTCAGGATGACAGTTTAATTTTAGCATTTCGTAATTTAAAGTTATTAAGTATTGAACTGGATATTGGATATTGAGTATTGAGTATCGCTTACTTCTTAATTCTTTCTTCTTGCTTCTTTCTTCTTGCTTCTTTCTTCTTACTTCTTACTTCTTACTTCTTGCTCATTATCAGTGTTCTTTTGTTTTTCATGAACTTAAATTGTTATTTTTTTCCATTTTGATTTTTGAGATTTGAGATTTGCATTTTGATTTAGTTTT
>JAGYNK010000071.1 GCA_018400055.1 Candidatus Moraniibacteriota bacterium | reverse complement strand
GCTGGAGGACCTGATGAACTGGTCTCCCATCGTTGCTAACCACCCTGCGGTTCATGAACCGCCTCTACAGTCATTACGGATGGAGAAATTGATGAAATTGAACTATTAATAATTTCAATTAGTATATGAATATGATTCGGCATTACAACATAACAATCAACAATCACATTTTCAAAATATTTATAAATATTTAAAATTTCATCTTTAATAATTCAACCTAATTTGTATGAATTGCAAAATGTCATTGCGAGCGCAGTGAAACGGAGCGTGGCAATCCCGAAGCTAGCATCATCAGCGTCAATATAACGAGATTGCTTCGTCATTCCGTTTCACTCCACTCCTCGCAATGACGGTAGGATTTAAACATTTCTTAATTCAACCTAATTTATTAAGAACCATTTTTTCACTCCTTATCTTACCAAATAATTCTTCTCTGTTTTTTGTACAAATAGTTACAAAATACATTCCACATTGTGAATAATCATAACCTTTTAATCTGTTTGATTTCTTACTTCTGCGTTTCATTTTTCATTATCTCTAAAATTTTCTCCACAAACTCATCCCACGAAAAATCTCCAGCCCTTTCTTTTCCCTTTTCGGATAACTCTTTTTGCAAATTACTGTCTAATAAAACTTTCTTTATTTTTTCCGCCATATCCTGAATATTTTCAGGATCAACATACAAAACGCTGTCACCGCCAATTTCCGGCAATGAGGAAACATTAGATGTAATTACCGGCGTGCCGCAATTCATCGCTTCCAAAACCGGCAAACCGAATCCTTCATACAGTGACGGGTAAATAAAAACTGAAGCGTTTTTGTAAAGCGCCGGTAAATCCTCTTGTGGGACAAAATCCAACAATTTAACTTTATTCTGCAATCCTAAATCTTCGACTAATTTTTCTACATCGGTAACCAACGGCGCCAGTTCCGACATCAGTTTTCCTGAAATAACTAACGGAGGAACTTGTAACTTATTTGGAAATTGGAAATTGGAAATTGGAAATTTTCTTGTCAATAGTTTATACGCCTTCAATAAATTTTCCACATTTTTCCGCGCTTCCAATCCCCCCCCACTATAAATATATCCGGGTTTCAAATTATATTTTTCCAAAACTTTCCGGCTTTCCTCTTCCGAAATTTCTCTTTTATAAATTTCGTCAACATCAATATGATTTACGCTTATTTTTCGCTCTTCAATTTTTAAATATTTAATTAAATCTTTTTTGGTATGTTCCGAAATGGCTATAATTTTATCGGCCTTTTTGATTGCTTTTTCTGTCATTTTCCAATAAATTTTTTTGCGAAAATTATTCAGATATTCCGGAAATAATTTGGGAATTATATCATGAACGACCATTATATGAAAGACGCTGTCATCCTGAACGGAGTGCAGCGGAGTGAAGTCTGCTTGCCGGCGAGGCAGGGATCCCGATGTAAAACCACCGGCGTTATTTATACGGGATTCTTCGCTGCGCTCAGAATGACAGGAAACCATCGGGCACTGATATAAACTCAAAAAAATATCACATTTATCCTTTTTAACTTTTTTGGGCAACAAATATTTTTCCCACCAAATTTTGCGAATCAAATCATCCCTTTTCCACCACGGCAAAAATATCCTTTTTGTAAAATTACTAGGTAAATCTAAATCAGCCTCTTTTTCTAAATAAACAAAAAAATGAGTTGTGAGTTGTGAGTTGTGAGTTGTGAGTTCCATCAATTTTCTCAGAAAATTAATGGAGAATTGTCCTATTCCCGTACTCGGTTTCCTAATAAAAGATGCGTTAATTCCAATCTTCATATATTTAACCCATTCCCATAATTCCTATGATGACACCCAAAATGGAAGTGATAATAGTGAAAATCCAAGCTCGCATGGTAATCTTGGGTTCCGGCCAACCTATGGCCTCAAAATGATGATGCAACGGAGCCGCTAGAAATACTTTCCTCTTAAAAAACTTTTTACTGGAAAGTTGCACCGCCACACTCAAAGACTCCATAACATAGATGAAAACAATGACAAATAAAGCTAAAACGGAGTTAGTCAGCATGGCGATTATTCCCAAAGTGGCGCCCAGAGACATCGCCCCCGTGTCCCCCATAAAAAATCGGGCGGGATAAATATTAAACCAAAGAAAGGCCAAAAGCGCTCCGGAAACGGCGGCGCAAAAAGAAGCCAAATCCACTTTATTTTGCAAAAAAGCGATAATGGCAAAAGAGGAAAAAGCCATAAAGAGCACTCCTCCGTTCAAGCCATCCAGACCATCAGTCTCATTGGAAGAAACCGCCGCAAAAATTATCACAAACACAAAAAGAGGAATATACCAAAGACCGATGGAAAAATCACCCACGGCCGGAATATGCAACTGGTCCCATCCCAGCTTATAAAAAAACCACCAAGCTCCCAATATAGAAATAACCAACAGCCACCAAAATCGCATAGCAAACCTCATTCCGCCACCTTTGTTCTTTCCCCAACCGCGAACACTCATAATATCGTCAAAAAGTCCCAATATGCCGGAAGCTACCAGAGTAAAAAGCGGAAGCCACACCTGCGAACGACTTAAAAAATCCAGTCGGGCGAAAAAATCGGTCTTAAAAAGTTCGGCGATAAAAGGAAAAACGTAATGCGACGAGAAAGCTAAAACAAAAATGGAAAACCAGATTATGGCTCCACCCATTGTCGGCGTCCCGGATTTTTTGGCATGCAATTTATTCACATAAGTTAATTTCTGACCGTCTTGTGAATGACTCTTTATTTTTATTCCAATTTTATATTTATACAAAATATGCGTCCATAAAGGAGTTATTAAAAAAGCCAGCGCAAAAGCCAGCGCTCCCGTTGTCAGCACTTTAAAAACATTTACTATTTCGGGAATGGTTTGTATTTGCGCAATCTGCATATTATTTCCATTCGTATGAATTAAACGCCCAATTCGCCATTGTTTTAACATCCTGCCAGCGATAGGGATCATCCAAAACCACAGCTATTAATTTATGCTTATTGTTCGGACTGGATACAGCCGTAATTAAGGATCTTCCCGCCAGAGGAGTAAAACCCGTTTTGCCGCCCAAGCAATTCGGCCATTGATCCAAGAGAAGATCCGTATTTATAATTTGATGTTTATATTTACCGTCCACTGAAAAAATTTCCGCTTCCGGCAAACGCAAAATTTCCCAAATAATCTCATAACGCATTGAATAAGCGGCAATCTGAGCGATATCATAAGCGCTGGAATAGCATTCACTTTCTTTTCCTTCTATTTCCAATCCGGAAGGCGTGCAAAAATGAGAATCTTTAAGTCCCATTTTTTTCGCCCTTTCATTCATCAGTTCTGCAAATTCTTTCTGAGATCCGCTTATATGCTCCGCCAAAACAATGGCTGCGTCATTAGCGCTATTCATGAGCATAGCTTTAAGTAGAGACTTTACGGATATTTTTTCTCCCACTTTCAGCCTTTCGCTTATGCAATAACCCGAACGCGGACACCCTATTTTCGTTCCTTCTACATAAACCGCTTCCTCACTGACTGTCGCGCTTTCACTCAGATCAGAAATTTCCTCTATTACTATTATAGCGGTTAACATTTTGGTCAGAGAAGCGATTTGACGCCTTTCTTTGCCTTTGTAGGAATGCAAAACAGTTTTTGAATCCGCGTCCAAAATTAAAGAAGCATGCGCATTGGGAAGAATTAAATCACTTACTTCCGCCTTTCTCACCGGCTGAATCCAAGCTATGGGAAAAGATATTTTTTCCAAAGCAATACTTCTTTTTTTCTGATTTTCCGCGCCTCTCACTTCTTGCACGGAAACAATGGAATTTTCCCGATTTTCTCTTTTTGAAAAAGTGGAAAAGAAACTATCTTCCCAAGAAAAGTGCGAAAAAAAAGAAAAACCAAAAAGCAATCCGGCTGCGACAAAAAATAAAATGTATTTCATTTGCGACAAAAAATTAAAATTTAATTTTATCCTGTGAATAAGTTAAAGCCGGATTTTGAATAACTTAAAGACTTATTTTTTGAACCGAATCTATTCTTTCATCTTTAGATATTTTTTCATAATCCGGCAATTCTTCCACGCTTTTCAAGCCCAACTTTTTCAAGAAATCAAGTGAGATTCTATAAAGATGTCTCCTTTTGTTTTCAGCCTCTTCCACTTTTTCTATCAATCCTCTCATCAGTAAATTCCGCAAAATAAAACTGGAATTAACTCCTCTTATCGCTTCAATTCCCGATCGCGCGATTGGCTCTTTATAGGCTATCACGGAAAGCACTTCTAAGGAAGCCCTGCTCAAATCTCCCTTCAGATCACTTTCAACCAGTCCGTTAACAAAGGAGGCGTTATCCGGATTAGTCGCCAATTGAACTTTACCGCCTTTCTTGATAATTATTATACCTCTTTTGCGCCCCAGATATTCTACCTCCAATTCCATTAAAGCATTTTCCACTTCCGACACTCGTTCCCGAGTTATTTTCGCCAACTTAGAAATTTTTACCGGTTCTCCGCTTACCAGCAACAAACTTTCCAAAACTGATTTTAATTTTTCTTCATCCATAAATTATTCTCAAAAGCCAAACCCAAAAACCTTTAGGCTAAAATCTTTTTCATTTTTATATCTTTAAATAATTCATCTTGCTTCGCTTGAATCACTCTTCGCTTAATCATTTCCAGTATGGCTAAAAAGGACATAATAATTTCCACTTTATTTTGCGAACCGGAAACGACTTCCGAAAAAAAAGTTTCCGCCTTCATTTCCAGTCTGACTTGAAGATGCTTGATTTTTTCCTCCAACGTGATTATTTCTTCAACCACTTCTTTTTCCAGTTTTTCAGCCACCGGAATATCTTTCAGCATCTCGGTAAAAATTTTCTTTAAATCAAAAGCGTTAACATCTTCCGGAGGATAAAAAAAGCCTTTAATCCCACGAAATCCTTCGCGGGAAAAAATCATTCTGGAAGATTGGGCAATTTTTCCCATTCTCACGGAGAGCTCTTTAAATTTTTTATATTCCTCCAGTTGGTGCTCCAAATCATTAATTTCTTCTTCTTCCTCATCGCTAAATTTCAGCAAAGGAAGAAGCGCTCGAGACTTTATTAAAATAAGTTTGGAGGCTACGGAAAGAAAGCTGGCTAAATTATCCAAACTTATGGATTCCCTGCTCTCAACATATTCCAAATACTCGTCCGCCACCTTTGCCAAATTAAGATTGGTAATGTCTAATTTCTCTTTTTCAATAAGTTCCAAAAGCAAATCCAAAGGACCCTCAAATTGTTCCAACTTTACTTTATATGGCATAAATTTATTTCTTCTGGCTGAAACTTCCTATTATCAACTCCTCTTTTTTTAAGTATTGAATGGAATTAATTTTAACGGAAACATCATATTCGCCCGACCCCGCGTAAATTTTCTTATTTTTCAAAAGCAGCTTGTCGGCGAAAACATCCATTTTTAGCAATCCACTAAACGGAGGAACGGCTCCCACCTTCCCTACAATATTTTTTTTCATCCAAGCTTCTTTGGCAAAATCCGCTTTTTTGGCGCATCTTTCTCCCACTTTCTTTTTTTGCGCATTAAACAGCTTCAGAAATTTTTTCTTGTCTAAATTTCTGTCAGCCGGAATAACCGCCGCGACATAATCCTTGTCCGCTTTTATAATTAAAGTCTTTGCCACTTCGCGAGGCTTCACTTTTTCAGTCTGAGAAACATCCCAAGCCGTATAGGCCGTGCGGTGCTCAATTATTTCATATCGGTATTTGTTTTTATCCAGATAATTTATAATCTTTTTGGAAATAGCCATAAAATTATGTAGTAAGTGACAAGTATTATGCAACAAGCACTTTATATTAAATTTATTAAAAATTCTCAGATTAGTATTTACCCATAGATTAGTATGATATTATCATCTTACTATTTTTTAAGCTGAGTGGCAATTTTACCATTAACAATTTCCTCTTCGCTTTTATTGTCCACCAAGCGAAAAATTGGGTAAAGCGCCGAAAAAACCACTATGGAAACCACTAAGAATATCACTTTCATCGGAAAGAATATCAAAATTATTCCGGATAAACCGGCAGCCACGATATAAGCCAAAGATTTGGATGTTCTGAAAAAATCAACTATATCCACATCGTGTCCGTCAATTCTTTTGTAAAAATAAGAATCCCGCAAAATTTCTATCAAGGCTGCGCCCACACGCGTTGCCAACAAAATTAGCGCCCAAACAGTAATATTTTCGGAAGAATCGGTAAAGTAAAAAATCAAAGTGGAAATTCCCATTACAAAAACGGCTAAAAACAAAAATTCTTTTTCTCCTGTTTTTTTATCAGCCAAAACGCCCATGGGATATTGAATTAAAATAAAAGGGACCAACATAACGGTAAAAGCCATTCCTAACTGGCCCCATGAATATCCCAGACTCAAAAGATAAAGAGGTGTAAAAATAATCATCAAAGCGTAAAAAAAATCCAAAACGAAAGAAACATAATAGATTCTCAAAACATTTTTTCTCTTAACCACTTTTTTTAAAAGATTTTTAATGGATAAGCTACTCCTAATATTGTAGTTTGTCCTTTTCAGACCCACCAATCCCACCGAAAAAATTATGGAATGGATAATAAGCGAAAGAAAAAATATTCCCGAAAAGCCGAAATTTTCTAAAATTCTTATAGAAATAAAAGGACCCAAAAAAATTCCGGTATTCATTATAGTGAGATTAATCCCTCTTATTTTTCCGGAGCTTTTATCTTCCGAAGAAGATTCCAATATGTTATCCAAACTCACCCAAACCAAGACGCCGGATACAATATAAAGCATTAAAAAAACAACTCCCCAACCAGAAAAAGGCAATAAAATCAATGCTGTAATCGCAACAAGCTTAAATACGAAAGACAAATAAAAAACGCAAACTTTTCCGAATTTTTTAATCAGTTTATGCAAATTCAGCAGAAGCGTTAAAACTGCCGCGTAGGATAAAAGATAAAAAATTCCCACATTACTTGTCCCGGCCGATTGCTCAAAATAAAAAGACATGACATAAGCCAAAATTGAACCGGAAAATCCCAGCATAAAAGAGATGAAAGCCACCAACTTCACCCTGTTAAAATTAAGCCTTTCATCATGAATAAGATGTCTTTTTATAGACATAGCGTCATTAAATTAATATTGACATCTCTATTTTACCACTTTCGCGAAATGGAGGCAAAAAGGTAAAATTTTCATTGATTATCTTCATTAATAAAGGAGGATTGTAATTTAACCGGTTCATAAACCGCTATCCGCAATTACAAAAAAGAAATAAAAAAAACCGGCGCTTTAATTATTCTATTTTAATAATTATTAAATAGAGGCATCTATAGAT
>JAGYNK010000070.1 GCA_018400055.1 Candidatus Moraniibacteriota bacterium | reverse complement strand
ACTTTTAGTCCCAGTTAACCTATGGACTTTCAGTCCATAGTCGTTGAGTAAAAAAGTCAAGTAAGATTTTAGTCATCCTGAACGAAGTGAAGGATCCCGTTGCTTAAAGCACCGGTGTTATTCATTCGGGGTTCTTCCCCGCCCAAGGCGGGTCAGAACGATAAAATTTATGAAGTCGTATTATGTTTACATAGCAACTAATATAAAAAATACGGTTTTATATACGGGTGTTACGGTTAATTTGTATGGGCGGATGTGGCAACACAAAAATAAAATTATAAAAGGATTTACAAATAAATATAATATTGATAAATTAGTTTTTTATGAGACATTTTCTAATCCTAAAGATGCGATAGTGGCGGAGAAGAAAATAAAAGGATGGACCAGAAAAAAGAAAATAGATTTAATCAAAAAAGACAATCCTGATTTTAATGATTTAATGGATTTATAGCGAAGGATATAAATAATGCTGGCGTTATTCACTTGAGATCCTTCGCTGCGCTCAGGATGACTAAGATAACATAAATTAAAACCATGTTAGAACAAAAAATATTAAATATAAAAACTCAGGCGTTGGAAAATATTAAAAAAGCTCAAAATGAGAAGGAACTTTTTGATTTGCGTGTGAAATATCTGGGGAGGAAAAGCGGTTTTAATAAAATTTTAAAAAGTCTGAAAGATTTATCTTTGGAAGAAAAAAAGAAAATCGGACCGTTAGCCAATACGGTGAAAAAGGAAATTGACGAAGAAATTAAAAAAGCGGAAAAAATAATCAAGTCAAAAGTTGATTTGGAAAAAGAAAAAATTGATGTTACCGCTCCCGGAGAAAAAATAAAGCGTGGGCATCTTCATTTGCTGACAATAGTTCAAAATGAAATTGAAGATATTTTTACTTCCATGGGATTTGAAATTGCTGACGGACCGGAAGTGGAAACGGAATTTTACGCTTTTGACGCTTTAAATATTCCCAAGAATCATCCGGCGCGGGACGCATGGGATACATTTTTTATCAAAAATCAAAAATCAAAAATCAAAAATCAAAATTTAGAAGAGAAGATTGTGCTTCGGCCTCATACTTCGCCGGTGCAAGTTAGATATATGCAAAAGCATAAGCCGCCTTTCAGAATTATCGCGCCGGGAAAATGTTTTCGTCATGAGGCGACCGATGCGTCCCATGAACATACTTTTTATCAATTTGAAGCGCTGGTGGTTGGTAAAAATATAAATGTTGGGCATTTTAAATATATCGCCGAAGAATTTTTCTCCAAGTTTTTCAAGAAGAAAATAACGGTTCGCTTACGTCCCAGTTTCTTTCCTTTTACGGAACCCAGTTTTGAATTTGATATAAATTGTACGGTTTGCGGAGGAAAAGGATGTTCGGCTTGTCAAGGAACCGGCTGGTCGGAAATCGGCGGAGCCGGTATGGTAAACCAAGAAGTATTTGTGGCCTCCGGTTATCCGCGCGAAAAGTATCAGGGATTCGCCTGGGGATTCGGCATAGAAAGATTAGCCATGATAAAATATAAAATTAATGATATCAGATTATTTCATTCAGGGGATTTGAGGTTTGTTTCGCAGTTCTAGATAAGTCTTTACTAATTACTAATTAAGTACGAATATACTAATTATAGGTGATGATAATAAGAAAAGATTTAATTTACAAAAAGGAAGCTTATAAAATAGTAGGTTTAATTTTTGAAGTTTTTAATGATATCGGTTACGGACACAAAGAAATTTTTTATCAAAAAGCGATAGCGAATATTTTCCTAGAGAATAAAATAAATTTTAAACAACAATTAAAAGCGAAGGTTAAATGCAGAGGAAAAGAGGTGGGTTTTTATATTTTTGACTTTTTAGTTTTTGGAAAAATAATTATTGAGCTAAAAAGAAAAAACTATTTTTCAAAAAAAGATATAGAGCAAATATATTATTATTTAAAAGCGGCAAACTTAAAATTAGGTATTTTAATTTATTTCAC
>JAGYNK010000069.1 GCA_018400055.1 Candidatus Moraniibacteriota bacterium | reverse complement strand
ACAAGTAAAGATAATTGGCAAAAAATATAAATAACGCTAGTAATTATGACATGTGGCCTATTATTTAAAGTTGCCGATGCTCCCGTTTCAAGTGCTAAGTTTCATTTTTATAATTTATGGAAAATTTAATCAAGCCTCGTTCATATCATTCCATTTCCGCAAAAAGGGTGTTGAAAGTTTTAAAAACTTCTTCGAAAGGATTAAGTGATTTTGAGGCGCAAGGAAGATTGGATAAACTTGGAGAAAATAAATTGCCGGAAGGTAAAAAGTTTTCTGCTTTAACTCTCTTTTTCCGTCAATTTAACAGCCCGCTGATGTTTATCATTCTGACGGCGGCTGGCCTTTCTTTTTTAATTGGTCACTGGATAGACGCTCTTTTTATTACTTTTGTAATTTTAATAAACACCACAGTCGGATTCTTTCAGGAAAACAAAGCGGAAAAAACATTAGAAAAACTAAACCGGTCGGTTAAGTTTTATTGCTCTGTTATTCGCCAAGAAATAAAAAAGAGGATTTTAAGTAAAGATTTAGTTGTGGGAGATATTATTGAAATTCGGGAAGGCGACAAAATTCCGGCAGATGCCCGCCTCATTGAAACAAGGGGATTAAAAACGAATGAGGCTATGCTTACGGGAGAATCAATGCCTCAAGAAAAAAATAATAAAATATTGCCGAGCAATACCATAGTGGCTGACAGAAATAATATGATTTTTATGGGAACCGTCGCGGAAGAAGGTTGGGCTCTGGCAGTTGTAATCGCTACCGGAGAAAAAACCGAACTGGGAAAAATATCTTGTTTAGTTAAAAAAGAAGAGGATACTAAAACTCCTTTGCAAAAAAAATTTCGCCAGCTATCCAGACAAATGGGAGTAGCTATAGTGATAGCTATTGCCATATTTTCCGCTGTTTCTGTTTTTCGCGGAGGAGATTGGTATGAAATTTTCATAACCTCAATCGCCTTAATCGTAAGTGCCGTGCCTGAAGGGCTTTTGCCAGCAATAACTGTAATTTTAATTTTGGGCATGCGAAGGCTGGCGCGCAAAAAAGCTTTGGTAAGAAAATTGAACGCTACCGAAAGTATGGGAGCCATAACCACTATTTGTATGGATAAGACCGGAACCTTAACTTGCGGAGAAATGCAAGTAAGCCACATTATTACCGGAGCCAAAGAACTTTTGCACGAGGAAAATGAAATAAAAAACATTAGTTTTGATAAAAACCTACTCTCCCATCTGAAAACATTGGAAATAGCCACCTTGGTAAATGACGCTTACATAGAAAATCCCCAGGATGAATTTTCCAAAAGAATAGTAAGAGGGCGACCCACTGACAGCGCTCTTTTATCAGCGGGCATAAGCGCCGGTCTTGAAAAAAAGGAATTGGAAAAAGAATTGATTTTACTGGATAAATTGTATTTTAATTCCAAAAACAAGTACGCGGCCAATGTTTACCAAACAAAAGATAACGGGGTTTTAGTATATTTATTGGGAGCGCCGGAAGAAGTTATTAAAAGATCCGAACAAGTTGATATTAACGGGCGAAGCACTCATATTTTTTCAACCGAAGGGAAAAAACTTTTTCAGCGGGTAGATAACTTAACCGCGCAAGGTTTGCGATTACTGGCCTGCGGGATGAAAAAAATTTCATTGGAAGAATATAAAAAATATAAAAACAATAAAGAAAAATGGGGGAATTTAGGCTTAACCGGATTTATTGCGTTAAGAGATCCTTTGCGTAAAGATGTTTCCAAATCAATCAGTGTGGCTTGCCGAGCGGGCATTCGTCCGATTATAATCACCGGGGACCATAAAAACACCACTAAATCAATTATGTCCGAATTGGGAATAAGCACGAAAGAAAATGAGATTTTAGAGGGAAAAGATTTAAACAGTATGGTTGACAGAGAGCTGGAAAAGAAAATTAACAAAATCTCTATCTTTACCCGAGTAGCACCGATTCATAAAATTCGCATCGTGCGCGCGCTTCAGTCGCGAGGAGAAGTGGTTGCTATGGTGGGAGACGGAGTAAACGACGCTCCGGCCTTAAAAGCGGCTGATGTGGGAATAGCCGTTGAGACCGGCACAGATATTTCTAAAGAAGTAGCGGATATTATCTTATTGGATAACAGCTTTTCCGTTATCGTGAAAGCCATTGAACAAGGGAGATTGATGCGTCAAAATATTCGCCGCGTAATTACTTACTTGGTGGCTGATGATTTTTCAGAAATTTTTTTGTTTTTTTCCGCCATAATTATGGGGCTTCCCTTTCCATTATATCCCATGCAAATTCTTTGGATAAATTTAGTAGAAGACAGTTTTCCGGATATCGCCCTTACGGCAGAAAAGGAAACGGCCGGATTAATGAATGAATCTCCACCCAATCCCAAGGAGCCGATTCTTAATAGGGAATATAAAAAATTTATGCTTTCTGTGTTTTTCGTTTCCGGCATGGCCGCTTTCTTTGTTTTTTATTTTTCTTGGAATTTTTTCGGCGATTTGGAAAAATCCAGAACACTTACTTTCGCTTTGGTGGCTTTTGATTCTTTATTCTTCGCTTTTTTAGTCCGCTATTTTCGCCGATCCGTGTTTAATCGCCAGATTTTTTCCAATAAAATTCTTAACGGCGCAGTTTTAATTTCCTTTTTAATATTGTTGGCCGGAATATATTTGCCCTTTTTTCAAAAGCTACTTAAAACTGTTCCTTTAAGTATGGCCGACTGGGGGGTAATCATCGCCATAAGCACAATAGAGCTTTTGATTTTGGAAAAATTTAAACTAAAATTCATTAAAAGCATTTGACAAATCCTCATTAATGTTATATTTTTATGTTTGTAAGTTTCTTAGTAGATTTTTTTTCAATAGTTTAAATATTAGAAAGTAGAATCAAATAAGAAGGTCGCCTTACAATACTAATTAAAAAGTTACAAAAAAAGAAAATGGCAAACAAGTTATATGTGGGCAGTCTATCTTATGATACTACTGAAGACACTTTAAGGGACACTTTCGCGCAAGCGGGAACAGTCCAGTCTGCAACTATCATCATTGACAAAATGTCCAACCGATCCAAAGGATTTGGTTTCGTGGAAATGTCTTCTGACGAAGAAGCGAAAAAAGCTATTGAAATGTTTAATGGAAAAGATTTAGACGGAAGAAATATTATAGTTAACGAAGCTCGCCCAATGGTTGACCGTTCAGCCCAAAGAGGTGGCGGTTATGGTGGAGGAAACCGTGGCGGAGACCGATACTAATCGGAAAGCTTAGTCAGTAAAACAAAAAACGGCGCTGACGCCGTTTTTTGTTTTGCAATATTTTATACTGATTGCAATTTATTATTATCCGATTATAAGTTTTCTTAATAATTTTATTGTCCAGCTAATTGGTCCTCCGTAATATTTTTTAAAATAATAATCCTGTGATTGGTAATATTCTCTTTTTTGTGTTTTAGTGTCAGCGCTGCTTTTTCCGCACCAGTGCTTAATCTTAACTTTAGGAAAATAAATTATTTTTTTTCTAATTTTTTTCGCTCGCTGACACAAATCCATATCTTCAAAATACATAAAAAAGTTTTCGTCAAAGCCTTTTAATTTCAAAAATAATTCGCGGGGAATAAAGAGAGCGGCGCCACTTATCCAACCCGCTTCTTTTTTTATTTTGCTTTCCCAAATATTTCGGCTTTTTTTAATTCCCATGTTGTTTTTTATTAAGTCCCATGGAGTGGTTGTTACTCCCGCACACCACCGTTGCGTTTCGCCGTATTCACTGATAAGTCGTGGTCCAATAACACCGATTTTGGGATCTTTTTTGAATTCTTCAATTATTTTATTCATATTTTCTGAAAGAATAACGGTGTCCGGATTCAAAAAACACAAAAAATCTCCCGTAGCTTTTTTGGCACCGATATTATTGGCTCCTCCGAAACCTATATTTTTTTTCAGGTTTATTATTTTTGCTCTTTTAATTGCTTTTAAATCACTGGTGTCATTATTAACGATAATAATTTCAAAATTTATATTTTTTAATTTACGAAAAAGTGAAGCTAGGCATTTTTTCAAATATCGCTCGCTTCGGTAATTAACAATTATAAAAGATAGTTTTACATTATTTAACATTTTTAGGTTATTTTATTTTATGAAACTTTATCCCGTGAAAGCGGGAATGACATAGAAAAGATAAGAATAATGAGATAATATATTTTTAAACTTAAATAAATCTTGAGTCTTTATAAGCTCTAGCCACATCCCCGGCTAATTCGTTTTTTCCATTAATTAAATCTATTTTGTTTTTCATTATTCTAAGCCATAAATAAATATAGATATAGGGTCTTAAAAACCAAGGAGAATTTTTACGGAAAAAATAAATTCCCGAAACTACCAACCAGTAGGTTTTATTCTTTTTATTTTCTTCGCTTTTTTCCTGATGATTTGCTTTGGCACCAGTAACTACCGCGCTTTTAAATCCGTTCTTCTTGGATCTTAAGCAAAAATCGGCGTCCTCATAATAAAGAAAAAAATTTTCATCCAAAAGACCCGTTTTTTTAAAAACATTTTTTTTAATTAACATGGCGCATCCGGTTATGTAGTTCACAGTTCGTAGTTCGTAGTTCGTAGTTTTTATAATATGCTCTGCTCTCATTTTAAGCCAATTTATTTTTCCTCCCGCAAACCAAATATCTTTTGAGTTTCCCTTAAATATTACCGGGCTGAAAATGCCTATTTTTTTTGAGGTTTCCCTTTGAGCGCTTTTGATTAATTCGGAGAGGGTGTTTTTAAAAACTACTGCATCGTTATTTAAAAGAAAAATGTAGTCTGCCATTTTTTCTAGAGCAAATCTAATACCGATATTGTTTCCCGCCGCGAAGCCTAAATTTTCCTCATTTTTAATAAAATGCGCCTTGGTAAAATAATTTTTAGCCAACTCAAAAGATCCGTCGCTAGAATTATTATCAACCATTACTAATTCAAAGTTGGGATAATCGGAAACAAAAACCGACTTAAGACATCGCAGAACCGTTTTTCCGCCATTGTAATTAAGAATAATTATAAAAACTTTAGGGAAATCATTGCCCATAATGTTTTTGATTGAATTTAAACAATAAGGCCTAAAAAATTATTTTTAGCTTTTGGGTTTTTAATCTGATTTGGAGTAATTTAAATTTAAAAGTTTAAGCTTTTAAGCCTCTTTTCTAATAATGCTTAAAATTTCTTTTTTGCTTACAACATTAGTCAGCCAAAGAAAAACAAAATACACAAAAGAGCTTCCGAAAGCCAATAAAAATAGGTTTAATTCGTGAAAAACAAAAAGAAATGCGGACATAAAAAATCCGGAAAGTAAAATACTTTTCCATTTTTCAATTTTTGGTTTGTAGTTAAGATATTTAACTGTCAAGTAGGCAGTAAGAATAACCACCAGCATTTCGGTAAAAACGGAAGTGACTGCCGCACCGTTATAAGAATAATGAGGAATTACCATCAAATTGGCTCCTATATTAAAAGCGGCGCAAAAAGCCAAAACTTTCATTAATTTTTTCTGCAAGTTTCCCGCTATTAAAACACTGTTAAAAAAGTGGCCGAAGAAAATAAAAGCCAGGGCGAAAATCAGAACGCGCAAAACATTGGCTGATTCTATAAAGCCTGCGCCGCCAATCAAGTTAATTATTTCTTCCGCCAGAAAAAGCGCTCCTATGATCAGCGGCACAGTTAAAAGGCAGAAAATTTTAAAAGTTTTATTGGATATGCTTTCAAATTTTTTCCGTTCAGTAAAAATATAGCGCGACATTAAGGGTAAAATAAGGCCAATAATCATAGCCGGAAAAAAGGTTATGTTTTCAATAATTTTATAAGCCGCATTGTAAATTCCCACATCGGCACTGCTTTTTATTAAAGAAAGAAGAATGGTGTCCATTTTAAAATACAGAAAAGTAATTACAACTGAAATGCCCAAAGGAAGAGACATGCGCACAAATTTTTTCCAATAAGAGAAATCCATTCTTAATTTAAACTTCAGATATCGCCGACTTAAAAGAAAAACCAAAATAAAATTGACCAGCATGCAAAGCACCAAAGAAAATATAATAGCCATAAATCCCCAGTCCTTTTTAATGGCTAAGATAATAAATCCCACCTGAGTAATTTTTCCTAGGAGCTCTGCCATCATAACCTTATCCATAGCTAAATTCTTTTGGAAAATTCCATTAAGCACCATATAGCTTGAAGAAAACAAAAAAGCCGCGGCGGAAAACATTATTCCTATTTTAATTTCTTGCGAATAAGGGAAAAATATTATAATTACGGGAGCAAGCAAAAAAACAGCCAGCGAGAAAATTATTCTCATAACAAAAACATTTCCCATTATTTTTTCTTCGTCTGCTCCCACTCTGGATATTTCTCTAGCAGAGATGGAGTAAAGACCCAGATCGGCTAAGGCGCTAAAAAAAGAAAAAAACGCAAGCACTGTTGCGTAATCGCCAAAGCCCTCCTTGCCCAAATAACGAGTAATAAAGCCTATGGCTACTAATGCCAATATAGTGGATATAACCTTGGCTGTAGCATTAAAAAAGACGTTATAAGCTATTTTTTGAGCAATCATGGCAATATGTGTTAAGAAATATGAAGCAGGTATCATGGGAAAGATAACTTTCTTTTCCATAACGCACAAAGTGTGTCGCTTAGTACATTACTCAACGACTATGGACTGAAAGTCCATAGGTTAACTGGGACTAAAAGT
>JAGYNK010000068.1 GCA_018400055.1 Candidatus Moraniibacteriota bacterium | reverse complement strand
CGCATAGCCAGCGGTTCGCCGGTTTTAAATAAATGACGCAGGTAGGCCCGGCTGTAATTTTGGCAAGTGTAGCAATCGCAATTTTTATCCGGGGGTAAAAAATCTTTTTTGTATTTTTCATTGCTGATATTTATCGTTTCATAGAATAATTCTTCCTTAATTTTGATTTTTGCATTTTGATTTTTTATTTGGCTTTTTCGCAGAAAAAGCCTCCCGTGCCTTCCTTCTCTGGTCGGAATAACGCAGTCAAACATATCTATGCCGGCTTCCACCGCTTTTTTAATTTCTTCCGGCTTGCCTAAGCCCATTAAATATCTCGGCTTATTTTCCGGAAGCAAAGGCAAGACCCATTTTAAAATTTCCCACATTTTTTTTCTCGGTTCTCCCACGGCCACGCCGCCGATAGCGTATCCATCCCAACCGGAAGCCGGACCTCCTAAATCAGAAAAATCTAAATTGGCAAGCTGGGCAACTGACTTTTCTCGCAAGTCTTTATGCACAGAGCCTTGAATTATGCAAAATAATAACGGTCGGCCGTTTTTATATTTCTTGGCGTTTTTATTTATTTTTTTATGGAAATGCTTAAAGCATCTGGTCGCCCATTCGGTCGTTAAGGCTACGGATTTCTTGGCGCGTTCGTAAGAGCAAGGATATGGCAAACATTCGTCCAAGACCATAATAATATCCGACCCTAAATTGAGCTGAATGTCTATGGATTTTTCGGGCGACATAAAATGTTTTTCTCCGTCAATCGGATCGGAAAATTCCACTCCTTTTTCCGTGAGCTTCACTCCGTTTTTGCCATATTTTTCTTCGGCTTTGGCGCCCAGGGAAAAAACCTGAAAGCCGCCGGAATCGGTAAGAATGGGTCCTTCCCAATTCGTAAATTTATGCAAATCCCCCGCTGACTTGATTATTTTATCTCCCGGACGCAACCAAAGATGATAAGTGTTGCCCAAAATAATTTCAGCGCCGATTTCTTTTAATTCTTCCACGGTTAAATTTTTGACCGCTCCTTTGGTGGCAATCGGCATAAAAAAAGGGGTTTTAACAACTCCGCTTTTAGTTTCCAATATTCCTGTTCTTTGGTTTCCTTTTTGGGAAATTATTTCAAATATAAACCTCTATTACTTTTTCTTTTCTTAAAGAAAAATTTATTTTTTATTACTCTCCGATATTGACCACTTTATACATAGCGGAGTCAAGACTGATGTCTTCCTTCAGGGCGGATGTTTTCGCTTCAACCTCTTTCCTTATTTCATTTCCGGTAAATTCGTCTTTAGCTGTTAAAACCGAACTGCTTAAAATTTCTATCTGTTTGCCCACTTGATTGATTTCGGGAACAACGCTTACACGGAAGCTGACTTCTCTGGGATGATCCAGTACGCCGGTGCCGCTTCCAACATTTCCCACATTCCAAACAATTTTATTGGTCCTGGAATTGAATTCAATATTTTCATTCTTCGGATATATTTCGTTTTTCCATCTGCCCCAAGTGGGAAGCGCCGCTTCCACTTTTACATCCACCAAGTCATTGGAAATATTGGTAATCAGCCAATGCAAAGCGTAGGTTGTTTCTTCACCTATGCGTGGAGGAAGAGGTCCCGTATTGGTTATGTTTGAATTATTATAATAGCCCGTGGCCTCCAGAATAACTTTGGAGTTAAGCTTTAAATAAATTTTTTCGCTGGCCACCAATCTTTCCGCCCCCAAGTAAGTCGCGATATCCGGACTGTCCACTTTGGCGATTATTTCCGTTACGAAATTCTTATCGGATTCTTCGTTTATTTCAATTCTTTCTTTTACCGGCACAGAAAAAGAGACTTTTCCTTCTTCTCCCGCTTCCAGACTGGCCAGTTCCGGAATGTCCGGCGCGGCTTTCCAAATGATGGAATGATTAGAACTTTTGTAAGCGCCGTTTTTTAAATTCAGCTTGGAAAAATCAAGAATGGAACTTTTTATTTCAACCGTAATAATGACATCCCTTAATCCTATACTTCCTTCATTGCGGTAAGTCAAGACGTAATTAATATTTTCCCCTTGGTTTAAGGAAATATTTTTTCCTCCGTTCGCCGTTTGGGAAATAAAAATGGGAGAGGCTACAATCTTGGTGGCTTTTTCCTTTTCATTGTAAACAATCAAATCGCTTCCGGCCTTGTAAAGCCCCAGTTTGATTTTAATAATCTTAACCTCATCTTTGGAGCCTTCCAGACTGCCCCGTATTTTAATTTCCCCTTTTTGCCCGATTTTTAAATTTTCCAAATCCCAGCTGTAATTTTCCTTGGAGGGACGAGGTTCCGCTTCTTTAAAATTAAATCCCTGCGGATACTCCGCTTCCAAAATAAGATTTTCAAAATCCCGACTGCTGAAATTTTCATAATTAATCACGTATTCCACTTCTCCGCTTTGGGAAGCTTCATGAGGCGCTTTCAGGCTTAAAAAAATAGGCGAAGAATTTATTTCAATGCCCAATTGACTCTTGGATTGGAAAAGGCTGTTGAAATTAGACGGAACATATTTCAGCTCGGCGTTAAAATAAAGCTCGGAACTTTCCGGCGCGTAAAATTTCCCTTTGACAGTGATTTCCCCTTTGGCGCGAGATTTTATTTCACCGATATTAATTTTACTCATTCCCCTGCCGGAAGGCTTGAGAATATCTTGGTTTTCCGGATAAAAATTTTCAGTGTGAATTAATAAAATTTCCGCGTTTTTAAGAGACGCCCGGTTGTCGTTTTTATATTTTATTTTATATTCCACCAGTTGGTTGCTTTCAACTTTTTTAGCGCCTTCTATTTCAACCGCAACTCTTTCATCGCTAAAAGCGGACTGCTTGAATTTTGATACCGCCACAAAAATAATGGAAGAGATAAATATGAAAGCTATTATCCCTCCGGCTATTTTCAGCGCTTTTTTTTGGTTTTCGTCCAGATGAAAGTTCAAAATTTTCCACTTTTTTTCTTCTTGAAATTCTTCCGTACCGGCATGTTTTTGACTGGAAGGGGTAAATTGACTTTCTTCATGCTTTCTTTTTTCTTCTATATCAGAATCCGGGCGGTACAGTTCTTCATTTAAATCTTTTAGAGACATAGTTTTTGTTTTTCCCTATGATATCATTCTACCAAAATGACGTTTTCTAAGCAATCCACCTGAAAAATTCCCGAGAAATTATTTTTAGGTTATTAATTTCCGAAGGGCTGACTTTAAGCTTGGTAAGCGATTTTAAGCTATTGTGGTAAAAAATCCTGATAATTTTTATTGCGTTGGGATTGGCTTTTATGTTTTTTCCTAATTTAAGCGTGCAATCCGGGCACAAAAAACCTCCTTTTTCAGAATTGAAATAATTTCCCTTTAGTGATAATGGCTGGCCGCATTCAACGCAAACTCGAGCTTCAATTTTATAGCCGAAGCAATCAAAAAGATTAAAAATAAATCCTTGGGTTAAAAGTTTCGCCATAACGGAATTTTCGGCCGATTCGCTTTCGTCTTCCATGGCTTTCAAGTATTCCAGAAATAAAATAAAAATCCGCTCGTCTTTTTCTTCTTCTTTGGCTAATTTATTTAAAATTCCGGCGGCGTAAAAAACTTCTGAAATAAAATCCAGATTTTTTCTAAGACCGGAAAAAATTTCTTCGGCGACAGCTCCGGTTATCTTTCCCATTCCCCGGCTTTTCGCCACGCTTATGTGCGACCAAGTAAAATTTTCCAGATGCCCCGCCAACTTAGCCTGCGATTTTCTAACTCCTTTGGCCACTGTTCTTATTTTGCCCATTTCCAAAGTATAAAGCGTATAAATCCGGTCGGATTCGCCGATGTCGTATTTTCCTAGAATTATTCCCGAGTAGTTATAAGTCATGTTTTAATTATACGGTTAAATAAAATAAATTGCCAAACGGTTTATTTATAACCATTGCGCGGATCATTTGTCATGCAAAAAATTATAATGGTGTTGACTATCAGCTGATTTATTAAAGTGATATTTCCATCTGTAAAATTGGACGAATGGACAGCGTTACTGTGTCCTTATGTGGTTATATGGAAGTAGAAATTATACGGTTAAATATTTATTTATAGAAAATATAAATGAGTTGGCGAAAAATATCGGGCAAGAAGAATGAAGTAATAAAAAAGGCTCTTGTTTTTGTAATTTAAAAAACAGAACCTTTAGTTATTTTATTGTTTATTTTCCTCCTTTTCTTCATGGATATCAAAACCTTGCTTTTCCGCTTTCTCCAGACAGTAGGGACAAACAGTAATTGAATGTTGTCCCTCTTGGATTATATGCATTCTGTCTCGGAAAAAAAGTCCGTGGCAGAAATAACATTCCTCTAAAAGCGGGCTTTGATTTTTAATTAAACAAATTAAAGAAAAAATGGCCAATGCTAGTAAAACAATTACTAAACAGTCAACCATATTTTTTCCCCTTTTTTTTATTACGTGCTTATTATGTACTCACATACTGAATGTTTTTTTGCAGTTTTCGCAAAAGTATCTTCCTTCTATCCCGCTAATTTGAAAGGGCGCTTTTTCTACCCTGCTAATACTGTCGCTCTGGCAATGCGGGCAGATTATGGAAGATTTCACAAAAGAATCGAATGTTTTATGGCCAATAACAACTGCCAGTGGAATTAATATTGCTATGGTTAACATTTTCAGTCTCCTTTTTATTTTATTGCAATTTTTTTGTTATCCTGTCCATTAAGTGGACAGAAAATAAAAAATAAACAGCGGCGCCTATTTCACCACCGGCTATTCCAACAAGCCAGCGAATATGAAAATTATCATACTTATCATGCCAGGCAATAATGGCGAGCTCATATCCCGCCCAGACAAAAAGGATTAAGAACAGAATTTGCCAAAAAAGATGAGTGCGACGTGTTTTGTTTTTTGGAGCTTCCCTCCTCTGTTTAATTTTCCAAGGAGGATTTTTATATGTTTCTTTTATTTTTTCCATCCCGATTTTTTTCAAAGAACTGTTCCTCCTTATTATATTTTATATTTCTGCAATTTTTACAGCGATACGTATCGCTGTAAAAATTGCAGAAAGTTTTTGGAGGGAGTTGGTATTTTAAATTTATGATTGCTTCGGGTCCTTGCATTTTTTTATCCAGATTTTGACTTTCTCTTTTTCCATTTCAAGCTCTTTTTCAAGATCAAACTGTGAACTGTGAATTGTGAATTGTGAACTAATATTTTCCGCTAATGTTTCTTTGGCAATCATATTGCCAAATTTTCGGAAAATTTCTTTCATTCCACTATGGCTTATTTCAATACGGTTGTCAACTTCGTAATCGGCTTCTTTTCTCATTTGTTGAATAAAACGAATAATTTCCCGGGCCTGCCCTTCCATTTTTAAATCTTCAGTAATCTTTGTATCTAATCCAATCTTTTTATCACTGCTGACAATAATGTTTTCAACAGCTTTAAAAATTTTAACAGCCTTAACATTCTTTACATTAACTTCTTCTTTAATAATCTCCAGTAATTCCTTCTTGATTTTTGATTTTTGATTTTTGATTTGGAGCATGGCGACTGGCTGGCGAACTTTAATTCCGGCCTTGGCGCGCAATTGCAACGCTTCCGTGATAATCTCCCGTATTTTTCTCATTTCCTCATTTAATTTTTCGTCCATTAATTTTTCATCCGCTTGCGGAAAATTTTCTAGATGCACCGAATGACTGTCATCCTGAACTTGCCTGCCTGCCGGCGAGGCAGGTTTCAGGATCTCATTACGAGATTCCGGAACAGGTCCGGAATGACAAGCCAAATTTCTATAAATATCTTCGGCTATAAACGGAGTGAAAGGCGCCATTAGTTTAGAAAGTTCTATTAAAATATAATGCAAAGTTTGGTAAGCTTGATTTTTGTCTTCATCATTTTCGCTTTTCCAAAATCTTTTACGCGAGCGACGAATATACCAATTGGAAAGATTGTCTATGAATTCAGGGAATAATCTAGCGGCTTTGTGCAATGCATAACTTTCCATATATTTATTAACTCCTTGTATCAATACATTCAACTCGGAAATAATCCATTTGTCTAGTAGAGACGAGGCATGCCTCGTCTCTACACGATCAGGTTTAAATTTGTCAATATTTGCGTATAAGACAAAAAACGAATAAGAATTCCAGAGCATCCGGAACATTCCTCTGGATAATTCCGCCAATTCTTTTTCCGAAAAATTTAAATTCTGGGCCGCTACTATCGGAGAGGAAAGCAAGTAAAAACGCATCGTGTCCGCGCCGTATTTTTCAAACATAAGCGCCGGATTGGGATAATTATTCAGCCGTTTGGACATTTTTTTACCGTCTTCCGCTAAAACGATTCCATTGACAATAACATTCTTGAAAGCGGGTTTATTTTTTATGGCTGCGGCCATAATGTGCAAGTAATAAAACCAGGCGCGTGTCTGATCAATACCTTCCGCGATAAAATCAGCCGGAAAACTTTTTTCAAATTTTTCCTTGTTTTCAAAAGGATAATGCATTTGGGCGTATGGCATAGATCCGCTTTCAAACCAGCAATCCAGCACATCCGGCACTCTTTTCATAACTCCGCCGCACTTGTCGCATTTAAAAGTTATTCCGTCAACAATATGCTTATGCAAATCAATTAATTTATATTTCAGTTTTCTTACTTCCGCTGTTCTAATACAATTATTTAAAAATATATCGTTTATTTTAGTAAGATAATTTTTTCTAGAAAGAATAGCTTCTAACGCAGTAATAACTCCCCCATGGGAAACAATTAATATTTTTCTATTTTTATACTTTCTAAATATTTCATTATAAAAGTAATCTACTCGTTTTTTTAAACTCATAAGATCATCTCCACCAGAAAATTTAGAACTAACTCCCTTCCACCACTTATCTCTGTTAAATTTTTTTCCATTGGCTTTTCCCGCGTCAACTTCCCGGATACGCTTGTCAAAAATAACTTTGACGCCCAGTTCCTTGGCTACTATTTCCGCCGTTTGTTTGGTGCGTTCCAGATCGGAAGCAATAATAATTTCTATTTTTTCTTTTTTTAGTTTTTTAGCCGCTTTTTCAACATCTTTAACGCCTTTTTCGGTTAAAAAATATCCGTCTCCGGGTCGGCATGAAATAATATCCTTAATATTGCTCTCCGCTTCCCCATGCCTCATAATGAAAAAATATCCGAGATTTTTATTTATTTCTTCCACGCTGCCGACGACTTTAATATTTCCACAACCCTTTCCGTGTTGTTCCGTGTCTGCGTCCGCATTGGTCTGCGTGCCTTGGCAACGCCAAACCGGAATGACTGACGCCCAAAATCTCTGGCGGCTGATAGACCAATCGCGAGCGCTTTCCAGCCAATGGCCGAAGCGTCCTTCTTTAATATAATCGGGCGACCAATTTATTTCTTTAGCTAACGCTAACGCCTGCTCTTTAATTTTAGAAACGTCCACAAACCAAGAAGAGGTGGCATAATTTATAAGCGGGGTTTCGCATCTCCAGCAATGTGGATAGCTGTGCGCGTATTTTTCTTTGGAAAATAATAAATTGTGATGCGCTAAATATTTTATGATTTCCACATCGGTCTTTTGATAATTGTCCGCGGGTTTTACATTTAATCCGGCAAAGCTTGTCCCGCGCCCCGATACGAGATCACCGGCTTCTTTTTTGATAACTCCGTCCATTCCAACGTGCTGAATAAAAGGCAAATTTTCTTTTTTTCCCAAAGCCATATCGTCTTCGCCAAAAGCCGGAGCGATATGCACTACGCCCGTTCCTTCTTCGGTGGTTACGAAATCAGCTCCGTAAATTTTCCAGCCATTTTTCCATAACGCAGACTCACGCGGACTTAATGCGGACTTATACTGACCACTTGTGTAATAATCAAAAAGCGGTTTGTATTTTTTTCCGATTAATTCTTTGCCTTTAAATGTTTCTACGATTTTATATTTTTTGTCTTTTAGAATATCTTTGGCTCTATCTTTGGCTAGAATATAATACTCATTGTTTTTATTGTCTTTTTTAGAATTTATTTTTTTGTCATTTTCAAGCTGGCTTTTTTCATCATCCTCGGGATTTTCTCTTTTGTCATCTTCGGGTTTTTCTTTTTTGTCATCCTCGGGATTTTCTCTTTTGTCATCTTCGGGCTTTTCTTTTTTGTCATCCTCGGGCTTGACCCGAGGATCCAGACTCTTTGCTAAACAGAATTCCTTGCTAAGCTCGGAATGGCTCTCCGTTTGAATTTTTATATAATCAATATCCGGATTTACCGCCAACGCCGCATTTCCGATTAAAGTCCACGGCGTAGTTGTCCAAGCTAAAACATATGTTTTAGCTGACTCATGCGGACTAAACACGGACTGACAAGGAATTTTTCCGCTTTGTCCCACGTCCTTTTCCATGTTGTTCCGCGTATTGTAAAGTTCAAATTTAGCGATGACTGATAAATCTTTTATTTCTCGATAGCCTTCTGCTACCTCCGATTGCGATAAAGTGGTTTCGCATCTCGGGCAGATATGCATCGGTTTATAACCTTCGTAAATCAGTCCTTTTTTCCACAGTTCTTTAAAAACCCACCAGACTGATTCCATATAGTCCAGATCCATTGTTTTATAGCCGTTTTCCATATCCACCCAGCGACCTAATCTATGAATAATTTTTTTCCAATCATTGGCATAATTCAAAACTTTCTCGCGACAGGTTTCGTTGAATTTTTCCACGCCCATTTTTTCAATGTCTTTTTTGTTTTTTGATTTCAATTCCTTTTCCACGATATTTTCAATCGGCAAACCATGACAATCCCAGCCCCATTTTCTTTCCACTCGGTAACCTCTCATAGTCCAATATCTGGGAACAGCGTCTTTCATAACACTGGCTACGATGTGTCCATAATGAGGCAAGCCGGTAGCAAAAGGCGGACCGTCGTAAAAACTGTAATTTTTCCGCACCCTAGCCTTCCCCTCTCTTTGAGGGGGGGATTGAGGGGGTGTGTCTCCGCGACCTTTCACGGACTTCTCAAATATTTTATTTTCTTTCCAAAACTTCAAAACTTTTTCTTCCATTTTCGGCAAAGTTTGTTTCGGATCTACTTTTTTAAACATAAGTCAGTAATTAGTCTGGCTACGCCAGATCTGGCAAAGCCAGATAGCTAGTAATCAGTAACTAGTAATCGAGATTATAGCTTAAATGTTAAATGTTATGTGTTATGTGTTATATACTATCTTATTCATCGGCTTTTTTCAAGCACGGAATATGAAAAGTGAAAAAACGAAGCTTTCGATTTTTTGGTAAAAATGAATAATGTATTATATAACTTTTTGGGAGATGTATTAACCACTATATCGTGCTATTTCTTAAAAAATGTGGATAAGTTTTGTTTGACAATTTTTTCTGGATATGCTTAACTGTAAAGTTAAGATAAATATTCAAGTTATTTAAAAAGGAGGTGAGAAAAATTTTAAAAATTTTTTTATTTAAAAAATATAGCCGGGCAGGCTTAAAATGCTAGGGAGGAAATTATGAAAAAAGTTTTTTTGGCAATGGTAATGGCAGTGTTGGGATTGGTAACTGCTCCCGCAGGTGCATTCCAATGGCTCTTGGAAATGGAGCCGGGAGAAAAAATCGGCTTCTATTCTTCTTGTTATGATGATTGGAAGGCAGTTGAGGCGACAAATTTTAACCTTAGAAAGGCGTTGGTGGAAGATCCAGTAATTGAAAATCCATACCAGGTCACTTTTTATTTTCAATGGCTCTTTGATATGGAAGTAGCGGAACCGCCAACCCAATATCAGGGAGAGTCCCTGCAAAGATATAACGAGAGATTGGCTGATTATTTCCGCGCCGTTCTATGGAGTAGATCTCTTGTGTGTCCGGTAATTGCAGAGTGTTGTGATGGTGGTTTGTGCACCATCACAAACAATCTGGAAACGTCTGTATCATTTCCGTGGTCTTGCATTCTTCCATTATTGGAGGAATAAATATTGGAAGAATAAACAATAAGCCGTGCTTTTTAGCGCGGCTTTTTTATTCCCAAAATTTAATTTTTCTGGTATAATAAAACAAATCAGTAA
>JAGYNK010000067.1 GCA_018400055.1 Candidatus Moraniibacteriota bacterium | reverse complement strand
GTCCGTAAAATTATGGACTTTTACAAATTAGCTCCGGAAAATATTGTTATTATTTATGATGACTTGGATATGGAGATCGGGAAATATAAAATATCCGATAATTTATCCTCCGCCGGACACAAGGGCATTCAGTCTGTTATGGACCATGTGGGAACGCAGAAATTTAAAAGAATCAGGATCGGGGTGGAAAAAGAAGGAGGAAGAAAAAACCGAGGAAATATTTCCGGGGAAGATTTTGTTCTGCAAGATTTTGAGAAAGAGGAAATTGAAAAATTAAAAAAATTGGTTGATAAAATTCAATTTAATCTTATATTTTAGATTATTTTTATACAAAAAACAGCCGATATGATGCGGTTGTTTTTTTGAATGCGAATTTATTAAAAATTCCCATATTTAAAAAATCCGCTTCTTTATACGACCGTTTGTAAAAGTGGATTTTGTTTAGCTTTTAATTTTATAAGGTGGCAGAGATTTTTTTGCTCCGTCTTACTTGCAAAATTTTAAAAAAGAGGAAGTGGAGAGGGTTAAAAAAATAGCGGGAGAAATTGAGAGAGGAATAAAATAATATCCCAACCTATCATAGGTTGGGATATTTTTCAAAATAGAAGATTAGAACGGAATAGAAAAATTTATTCCGTACCAAATTTTATCCTCCGCTATTCCTCCGTTTCGGACTTTATATCCGAGTCTTTTTTGAAGGTTAATTGTTGGTGAAATATTAACTTTCTTTATTTTAAAATTTGAAGAAATAGCTAGTTCAGTGGAGCTTACTAACTCTGGTCTTGCACGGTAAGCTCCGTCATGACCCTTGATTGAAACATTAAATTTAAGCAGATTTATATCATATTTAATTCCTAATTCATATATAAATCCACCTTCTAAAATATTTCTATCGACCGGAATGTTTTCTTCCAGTCTAATATATGGTTTAATAGAAAACACCTCCAGCAGATCTAAACGCAAAACCAATGCGTGTAAATCTCCAGCAGTATTTTCCACATTAAACATATTATAGAAGGAATAACTTATGTCAATTCCTACTCCTTTAAAAATTCGATAGATACCTATAATATAGTCAATCTCATCCCCAAAGTCGCTATTAAATCCGCCTTTAGGGCTATATGATGACCATATTCTAGTATATAATCCCAGTGGTTCAATTCTCACCCCGATACTTTGTTGAAAAACATGATCGTTATACAAAGTTACGCCTGAGCAAACGTAACGGCTATAATATCCAACATCCAGAGATCCGCTCAACTTAAGATCTTCTGCGAACAAGTTACATGTAGAAAAACAAAATATTAAAGTTCCTGCCAAAAAATACAGGTATTTTTTCATTTTTTATCCCCTTTTAAATTTTCAAAGAATAAACATCTATTTCTCTGGAATGATTTTCAGAATTCCGCTCGCAGTGGCATCTTTTTCTGAAAAATCAGAATCAGATGCGCTCAATTTACTGAGGTGAAATAAGGAGGATGATCACCCTTTCAACTACGAGCAGAATCCTAAAAACCAAATTTTAATTGACTTTGCAATATAGCAGATTGGCAGAATTTGTCAAGGTTTAATTTATCTGCTATATTAAAATTATGAAAGCGAAAAGGAAAAC
>JAGYNK010000066.1 GCA_018400055.1 Candidatus Moraniibacteriota bacterium | reverse complement strand
ACATTATTAAAAAAATTGAAATTAAAAGAAATGATTTTGCTTTTGAGGGAGAAATAACAGCAAAAATAGTAAAGTCCGGTTATTCTATAAAAGAAACTCCAATTGATTACACTCCTCGCTCTTTTAAAGAAGGAAAGAAAATAAGATTAAAAGACGGTCTTATAGGAGCTAAGGTTATATTTCAAAATCGCTTGAATAATGGCAGTTACACTTTTTTAAAATATTCCTTGGGAGGGGGATTAAGTTACGGTATTAGGATAGGGGTTACCGCTCTCCTTACAGAAATTTTTGGTTTTTATTACCTTCATAGCTACATAACAGCCCTTACGATAGCTGCTGTGGTAGGTTTTTATTACAGTTCTTACATAACCTTTAAGAAAACTGATCAAAAAATAAAGCGGGGAACAAAATTTGCCCTAACTTGGATTGGTTTTCACTTTTTTGATGGTTTTTTAGTTTGGCTTTCTACTAATATTATCGGATTACACTACGCTTTCTCTATTACCGCCGTAGCTATTCTTCTTTTCGTATTAAAATTCTTCTGGTTTAAAAAAATGGTTTTTAATTAAAACTTATCCACAACCAATATGGAAGTTCAACTTCCATATTGGTTTTTTAAGCTTTGATGTCTGATATAATAGGTATATGGCTAATGACTTTAAAATATGTGATCACACAAGTGTTGGTATACTTGTCTGGAGAAAAGATGAACTTCTTTTAATTGAACGCGGTGTTTTGCCAACCGGTTTTGCTCCTCCGGCCGGCCATGTTGATAATCATGGTTCATACGAAGACGCTGCTAAGGCAGAACTAAAGGAAGAGACAGGCTTAACTGCTCTTAATTTAAAACTACTTCTAAAAGGAAGAGTAAGTAATATTTGCTCAAGAGAAGACGGAACATATCATGATTGGAAAATATACGAAGCCGAGACCAAAGGAAAATTGAAAAGAAGTAAAAGAGAAACTAAGCAAGCCGGATGGTATTCTAAAGAAGAAATAAAGAAATTGATGGAAAGAACTGAAAAATATTTTGAAGGAGAAATCTCCGAGGAAAAATGGGAGAAAAATCCAGGTATAGAACCGGTTTGGTACGATTTTTTCAAAGACCTGGATATAGCTTAAAAATTTTAAATAAAAGAAACTCTATTTGTTATAATATTATAAAGACCAACTTTAAAATTACTCTATGAGCAAAACAGCCAAACTAATAATTATAATAGTCACAGTAATAGTAATAGCGGCTATTACAACATACCTGATTAGAAACAAAAAAGAATTAATTGAAGAGGGAGGTCTCGGCGGTTCTTTATATAAACAGATTGAAGAACAGAAAGAAGCCATGGAATTTCCGGAAACTAATCCTTTTAAGGCTGAAACAAATCCTCTAGAAGGAGTAAAAACTAATCCATTTGAAGAATAGTTATGTTTAAAAACAAAGAAAATATTTTTTCAGTTATAATCCTTGTTGTTGGTCTTTTGATAAGCGGAGGGGTAATGGCTCAGAATCTTTCAAATCTGAACTACCCCATTCCTGAACTCGGAAACTGCGAAAGTCAAACCGAATGCAAAACATATTGCGACGACCCCGCTAACCAAGAAAGATGTCTTGAGTTTGCCGAGGAAAATGAACTCATGTCTAAAAATGAAACAGGACGGGCTCGGAATATGATCCAGGCCATAACCGAAGGAAATGGCCCGGGAGGATGTGAAACCAAGACAGAATGTCAAGCATATTGCGAACATAATGACCATTTGAGAGAATGCCTCTCTTTCGCCGAAATACACGAGATCATGCCCGAGGGAGAAGTGGAAAAAATAAAAGCCATGGCCGACGCCTTTGAAAGAGGTGTTATCTCTCCAGGGAACTGCGAGACCAGATACGAGTGCGAATCATACTGTGAAAAACCGGAACATATGGAGGAATGTCTCAATTTTGCTGAGGAAGCCGGCTTTACACCTCCCGAAGGACCTCCAGGAGGGCTAAAAGATGCCCGGAAAATAATGGAAATGATGAAAAATGGGGAAACCCCCGGTAGCTGTCAATCCAAGGTAGAATGCGAAGCATATTGCGGAAACGAGACGCATATGGAAGAGTGCCTTGATTTTGCCGTAGAAGTAGGAGAAATGACCGAGGAAGAAGCGGAAATGGCCAAAAAGACAGGAATGAAAGGACCCGGTGGCTGCCAGTCCGAAGAAGAATGCGATACGTATTGTAATAACCCTGCTCACCAACAGGAATGTCTGAAATTTGCTAAAGAAAACGGGTTGCTTTCCGAAGAGGAAGCAGAAATGATTGAAAAAGACCTTGCGCAAATGAGAGCCGGTATTGAGGAAGCTTCCCCCA
>JAGYNK010000065.1 GCA_018400055.1 Candidatus Moraniibacteriota bacterium | reverse complement strand
GGAAAAGCTCTGCGTCGCTCCTCTCCGGAAATGGGAACCAGAATTTTTTACGCTCTTTATCATCCCGCCGCCGCTTTATACAATGGAGGCATGCGAGAGATTTTAATTAAAGATTTTAAAAGAATTCCTCAAGTATTGGAAGTTGCCAAGAAAGAAAAATCAAATTCTTTGCAACCTGCCAAAGAGAAACCTGATATCGAGCCTTCGCCTAAAGAAATTTCAAATTTTCCCGAGGAAAATCGCCAAGAAAGTTTGTTTTGATTTTTATTTTTTTCAGTTTTTAATTTTTCAATAAGTACTTATAAAAATTCGCCTTATAAAATTTTATTGCGAATGAAACTGAATAGTATTTAAATTTTTTTAAAACATTTATTTCTTTAAATAAATAATAACAGAAAATCTACTTTTACAAACGGCCGTATGAAGAAGTAGATTTTAAATATTCTGGCCATATAAGAGATTTCCATCTGGTCTTAAAGAAAATGTGTTCATACTCCGATATTGTATCTTGAAATAATATTGATTGGAATCAAAAACAAAGAAAAAAAACCGGAGTTTTTATTTATTATTTTAATTGACGCTTAAAACGCGCTTTGCTAATATGGTTTTAGGTTGGTCGCGTGGCCGAGTGGTTAGGCAAAGGTCTGTCTGGCTGCGCCAAATCTGGCATAGCCAGACAAAACATATTATTGAACAAATAATGGTCCGATGGCCGAGTGGTTAGGCAAGGGACTGCAAATCCCTGATTCAGCGGTTCAAATCCGCTTCGGACCTCAAAAAATAAGAAACTGTCTAGGGCTGCGCCAGATCTGGCATAGTTAGACAAATCCCTGTACAGCGATCCCCTGTTTGCCGCCAAACAGGAAATTCACTCCTGACCTCAAAAAAATAAAAAGCCGCGGTGGTGAAATGGTATACACGAGGGACTTAAAATCCCTTGGATGAATAATCCGTGCGAGTTCGAGTCTCGCCCGCGGCACCAAATAAGATAAAAAACTTAATAAGATTTAATGAGGTTGGAATTAAGTAATGTTATTCAAGAAAATAGAGGCATCTATAGATGCCTCTATAGATGCCTCTATTTTAATGCGAAGCGTTGCATAAACGAAAAACCTCAGCTTAAGCTGAGGTTTTTCTCTATTTAAATCTTTATTTTACTTAATTATTTCCGCTGTCAAATTCCTTCTTCCGAAAGCGAAAGCTTGCTTTTTGGTCGGCATATAAATATCAAATTTATTGCCTTTGATTGCTCCCCCGCGGTCTTCACAGACAAATTTTCCATAACCTTCAATCTTTATTTCCGTCCCGAAAGGATATTGTGGGGGGCAAGCTAAAGTTCCTTCATGAACTTTAATTCCGCTCGCAGTAATACCGTCACTTTTTCCGCATTCGTCAGCCGCAGCCGTATAAGCGGAAGCATTTATTGAGAATTTTCCTTGTGGCAAATTGGAAATATTATAAGCCTGTTTCTTTTTCCATTTGGAAAGGATTTTCTCATTTTTAGTTTGAGGAAAATTTTCTACCGGCACATAGCCTTCATAATTGTAAGGTATATTTTTAGCATAAGTGGTGGAAATATTTTCTCTTATTTGAAAATTTATTTTTGTATTAGTATTTATTGTTTTATCGGCCAGCGCTATTTGGGGGAAAAGCATCGCCCAAAGCGTAGGCATAGTAACAAAAATACTAATGACACGCATTGATTTTCGTTAATAATTAATCAGTGTGATATTTTTAGGGAACTAGGCTGGTTAATTTATCTCTTTTCTTCCTGGATAACTGGAGAGAGGATTATTTTAACCAACTTTTAATGCTAGCATATTTTAAACAAAAAGTCAAGGGTTCGGGCATAAAATGGCTTATTT
>JAGYNK010000064.1 GCA_018400055.1 Candidatus Moraniibacteriota bacterium | reverse complement strand
AAATCTTTGAAAAAATGTTAATTATTTTTAAAAAGTTCTAGGCAAGAGCCTACGTAATTATGAAAATATTACGCGATTATAAAAACTTCTTATATTTTATTCTCTAAAACAATTTCAATAACTCTATCTTCTTTCCCCGCGAATAATTTCTTTTCTTTAATTTTTCTTTTAATAGCTACTGCGGTTTGTATTTTAATTGTATCATTTTTTTGCTCATCAGAATAATCTGTCCAATCCGCTTCCGCTTCCAGCTTTTCTCGAAAATTCTCCGCATAATTTTTAAATACTTCAACAACTTTTAATTCCCCCTCCGTAAATTCTTTTTCTTTCTCTTGACTCGCTTCTTCATGTTTATTGCTTTCTTCTTTTCCCCCGTATATTTCTTTCCTGATTAATTCTCCGGCTTTATTTTGTATCCCGCAAATTTTAGGGATTAAATCCAAATGTTTTCTCCATAATTCATTAAATTTTTTATCTCCCCGATCAAAATTTTCGGATTTTTCTTTAAGTTTTTTTCGTGTAGTTTCAATTTTTTTTACCACCCGATCTGCCAAAACAATATTTCCGCTGTTATTTTCCATTCGGCCGATTTCTTTTATGACCTCATAAAATTCTTCAAAGCTTCCGGCTTTTTCTATTTCATTTTTATACTCCGCCTCTTTTTCCTTATTTATAAAATCAAAATTCCCTCCCGGATTGCCGGGATCGCTTTCTAGGCTCGCTGTTTCATCCGCCGGATTTGTTTCTCTTTGATGAAATTTTTCTTTTTTATCTTTTTTCTTTTTTCCGTTTTTTTCCTTTTTTCCGCGAGATTCATACTCGGACGCTTCATAACTTCCTTCCTCCTTGATTTTCCTAAGTTCTTCCGGAGAAATTTTTCTAAGCGTTTCCTTATCGCCTTTTTTTATTAAAGCAATTCCCAGTTTACCGCTTTTTTCATAAAAATTTTTCACTATAAAATCGTAAAGGGTTTTATCCGCCTCTCTCTTTTCTTTCTTCGCCCGCCAAATTTTTCCAAATTGAAATTCCTCACTTAATTCTTTCCATTCTTTTTCCGAATATGCCGGTTCTGGTTTATAGCCGAACCTCTTTATAAACTCATTCAATTCCTTAATTGAATCAAAAGATTTTTTGCCGGATTTTTCATATTCCGCAAACCATCTGCCCCTTTCAAATTTTAGGGTAATAGGATCTCCTTCTTCAGAAATCAACTTCTTATTTTTTAATTTATTTATTTCTTTAATCTCACTGCTCCTACTGATACGATCATTCATTTTCTCCTTTTTATCACTTTTCTCACTTTTATTTTTTTCAGTGGCAATAGAATTTATTTCTTTCTCTTTACTTAAACCTGACAGAGCTTTTTTGAAACTATCTAATACTTCTTTATTAGTGTGTTTCTTTTTATTTTTTTCATTTTTTTCAAGAATTTCATTAACTTTATATATGATGTCGTCTATTCTATCTTCAATATCTTGAGCTTCTTTTTGCTCTATTTGTTTTGCTTTTAAATTTTTCCCTAAATTATCTTTTACTTCCCTTTCTTTTTCCTCCAGATCTTCAATGAGATTATCAATAAAACATTCTTCAAAAACGCGCAACATTTTTGACACCTTCGGTTTTCTCTCTCTTAAATAATCAATTGCCACAAACCATTTATCATTTTCGTTCAATATTTCTCCTCCTTTTTTTAATGAATTTATCTTATCATTTATTTCTTCCTGACATTTTTTTAATCTCAGTTCATCTTGTTCTTTTTTTCTTCCTTTACCTACATATTTTGAAGCAATTTCTTTCGGGATTTCAAAGGAATTCATTTTCTCCCTTAAGCTCTCTTTTGAATCTCTGCCTTTAACTTTATTGTTTTCTTCAGCCAATTCAATTAAAGGAGCCCTCAGAGATTTCCCATCGGAATTTATTTCATTATTACTATTCATATATTAAATTATTAATATTAAATTCTTATTTTTTAATGTGTTAAAATTATACCACAACTTTACTCAATAAACAAAAACTGTGTTATAATAAACATTGAAAATTATTCGTAATTTCGTAAAATTCGTAATTCGTAGAAAATCATGCCAAACAAAAAAACAATTTACTGGTTATTATTAATTTTTATCATCGTCGCCGCTTTTTTCTTGCGCGCTTATAATATTGAAAATATTCCCGCCGGAGTTTATCCGGACGAAGCTGTTAACGGAACCGACGCGCTTTCATCCAACGAAACCGGAAATTACAAATGGTTTTACACTAATAATTTTGGGCGAGAAGGATTATTCATTATTTTGATTGCCGGAGCTTTCAAAATTTTCGGCGTTTCCATTTTCGCTTTAAAATTACCGTCCATCATTTTGGGAACACTCACTGTCCTGGGCGTTTTTCTCTTGGGGCTTGAATTGTTTCGCAGTTGGCGCATCGGGCTTATCGTATCCTACCTGACAGCTTTTTCTTTTTGGGCGATTAATTTTTCCCGCATCGCCTTTCGCGCCATAATGATGCTTCCTATTCTGGCGTTTTCTTTTTATTTTATTTTCCGAGGATGGCGAACTGAAAAATACCGCGATTTTATTTTCGCCGGATTAATTTTTGGACTGGGCTTTCACACTTATATCGCTTTCCGCATAGCGCCGCTCATCTTAATTGTTTTATTGCTGGCGTTTTTAATTGAAGAAAGAAATTTTCTTCGCCGTTTTTGGAAAAAGATTGTTGTTTTTGCTATTTGCGCTTTTATTTCCGCTTCCCCGCTGCTATTTGATTTTTATCAGCATCCGGAATATCTCCAATCACGCACCGGCGCCATTTCCGTGTTTTCCCCCGAAGTCAATCAAGGTCATCTGCTAAAAACTTTATCGCAAAGCATTGGACTAAGTTTGGTAAAATTTAATTTCTGGGGCGATCAAAACTGGCGACACAATTATCCGCCTTATCCCGTTTTAAATCCTATTGTCGGTCTTTCATTCTTGGTTGGACTAATATATCTAATCGCTAAATTCTTCCATCTTTTATACCTGCGTTTTAAAAGAAAAACACGCGACAGAAAATTTATAATTTACACTTTTCTGTTAAGCTGGTTTTTCGCCATGTTGATTCCTGAATTTCTGACTGCCGAAGGATTACCTCACTGCCTCCGTTCCATTGGAACGCTTCCGGTTATTTACATAATTTCCGCCATTCCCCTCGCCTGGATATTGGGAAAAATAACTGACGCACGACACCTAAATTCAAACAGTCGCGCCCTGACGCAAACTCAAAACATATCCAGCCTCACTGAGTCTGACACATTCAAGCAAACAAAAAAACCTAAAAATGAAATTCACAACCTGCAACACATTACCATTATTAGTAAAATGATAATGAGTTGCAAATCTAAATTTAACCATTTCTTAATCCCTGATAAAAAAACAGCCATTCTTATTTTTACGGCCATTCTTATTTTTATCGGAATTTTCAATACCGCCAAATATTTTGTTTTCTGGTCGCAAAAACCGCAACAGCACGGCGCTTTTAATGAAAATTTCAAAAATATGGCGCTCTATCTTAACTCTCTTTCCGCAGAAACCAATAAATATGTCGTAGCCAACGGCGGAGGCAGAATTATGGAAGACGGACTTCCCGTAAGCGCCCAATCAATTAAACTCTTAACTTATGGAAAAGCCCAAGATCTAAAATTTCTTCAGCAAGGACAAGACTGCCTGTTAAAAACTCCCATGGTTATAGTTTTAATGAATTACGATCAATATATTATTGACCGAGTGAAATTATTTTATCCCCAAGCTCAAGTGGAAAAAATAGATTTAAACCCGGGTTACAGTTCAGATTTCTTTTCAATAGTAATTACTGTGAATTAAGAAATATAATAAATGTGTCATTCTGACCCGCCTTGGGC
>JAGYNK010000063.1 GCA_018400055.1 Candidatus Moraniibacteriota bacterium | reverse complement strand
AATCTTCCTTGAGTAGCGTTGTTTCAGCGGCGGCTATGTGTCGGGATGGAGATGGGACTATTTTAGATGGCGATGGCGGAGATAATATTTGTAACCCTGTAAGCATAATTAATTCTGTATATCCATCAATTGATGTTTGTGGAAGTAATGCATCGGATACTCAATTTACTGTAACAAGCGGAGGTGCGGATGATTGGCGAGTAACACTCACAGCGTGTGATTTTGCAAATTGTGTTGGGGATGGTAACGCTTATTGTGATTCTAGTGGCTGTCATTTCCCGCCTAGCGGTGATTGCCATTGAAGTTTTTAATTTTTCCTTCTTCTCTAATTACCAGTTACTAGTTACAGATTACTTATTTATTTATGACAATTTTAATTTTTTTTATTTTGGGTTTGATTATCGGGAGTTTTTTAAATGTGGTGATTTGCCGGTTGGAGTTGACAGAATCTATTTTGGGGCGGTCGCATTGTCCTCATTGCAAAGCGCTAATCCGTTGGTATGACAATATTCCTCTTTTGAGCTTTATTTTATTAAGAGCCAAGTGTCGAGATTGCCAAGGAAAAATATCTTGGCAATATCCTTTGGTGGAATTGGCGACGGGGATAGTTTTTGCGCTGACGGGCTATTATTTTTTTAACGCTTCGGAATTTCAAAGCTGGGCTGTGACTTTATTTTATCTGGTGAGCTTTGCGCTGTTAACGGTAGTTTTTGTTTATGATTTTAAGCTGATGGAAATTCCGATGATTGTTTTGTGGGCGGGCGTGATCTGGGCGGTTTTGTATTTGGTGTTTTTGGATTGGTCAAGTTTTAATTTGGCGGACGGACGGATGTCTTCGGAAATTATTTCCGGAATCATAGGCGGCGGCGCGGCCTTTGTTTTCTTTTTTGCCTTGTCTTATTTATCTAAGGAAAAATGGATGGGATACGGAGACGCTTATGTGGCTCTTTGGGCAGGATTAATTATGGGTTGGCCGGGAATATTATTGGCGTTGATGTTGGCTTTTACAATAGGAGCGATTTGGGGTATAATATTGATAGCTTTAAAAAAGAAAGAGCTGAAAAGCCAGATACCTTTCGCGCCTTTTTTGTCAAGCGGCTTGATTTTGGCGGTTTTTCTGGAAAAGATTTATCCCCAAGTTGAGTATTGGTACGGCGTTTTTAAATAATAATGGGCTTTTCTTAATATGCAAAAAAAAGCGTTTACTTTCATTGAGCTTGTAATAATAATGGCGATGATCGGGATTATGTCCGCTGTCTTGCTGGTTTCTTACGGAGAAAAAAGAGCGGACAAGGAGTTGGAAGCGGCAGCGCGGGAAGTAGCGGCTACGATAAGAGAGGCTCAGAATTACGCGCTTACGGGAAAAGATGCCGCCGGTGGCAGTACTTATACCTTTAGTTATGGTGTGGTAAACGACGAATATGGTATTAGCAACGGTAACAATATTAACAATAATTATGAATTAAAAGACGGAGTGGTTTTTTCCGGGTCGGGTGGATTTAATTTTACCGCTCCTCACGGAACTTGCAGTGTGATATTAGGCACCCCAGAAGATATTGAGTTAAACAAGGGTGGAAAAGAAATACATGTTTGTGTGTATTCATCGGGGAAAGTGATAGAAACGGATATCGGAGGGAGTTGTCCGTAATGAAAAATGGGTAGCAACAGGCGTTAAAATTTAAAACAATACGATAAGATGTAAAGTTGTAAGTATGTTGAAGATTAGAGAAAAAAAATTAAAAAAGAAGAAGAGAGGCTTTTCCATGTTGGAAGCGGTTATTTCGGTTTTTGTCGTAGCTATCGGTTTGACAGCTACAATGAGTTTGGTAAGCAACGGACTTAAGCATTCGTTGGACAGCCGCGACCAAGTAATTGCCGCTCAGCTGGCGCAGGAAGGAATAGAATTAGTGAGAAATATTAGGGATAATAATTGGGCAAATGGATACGAGTCTTTTGGTGAGGGCGGTTCAGGTACAGAGTTGCCCATTGGCATTGGTTCGGATAATGATAGATATAGATGTATTATAGATTATACTGGAGAAAGCAGCTATAAATGTGATGATAGTTTTGGTAACGATGATTTTACTTTGTCTTATGTTGGCGGATATTATAAATACGATGTATCAAATAAAACTAAATTTGGAAGGAGAGTCGCGGTTGTGTATTATCCAGTTAGTGAGGAATTAGAGATAGTAAGTGTGGTTAGCTGGAAGAACGATGCCTTACAAGGTTCGGCTGGTTGTAATACTGCCAATAAGTGTGTTTGCGCTAAAGCATTTTTAACTAAGTGGGGAGAATAGCTAGAAATAACCAATAACCAATAACCAACTTTTTAACGAATAAATTTTTTAACAAATAAATAATGTTCAGGGAAATAAAGAAATCAAAAAAAACGAAAAATAAAAAAGGATTTACTTTGATAGAAGTGTTGATGGCGATTTTTATTTTCGCGTTGATGGCGTCTGCGGCGTCGGGGGTTTTTATTAAAATGATTCAAAGCTATCGTTATGCCAAAGCCGCGCAAAAAGATTTGGAGAACGCCCAATATGCGATGAATTTGATAACGAAAACTTTGAGAACGAGTAGTATAGCTAAATGTCAATCAGGTGAATTTTCAACTGAGGCGTGTCCCACAAGTGAGAATAATGAATGGATAAGGGTATATGACCATTCTAGGGGGGTGTGTAGGATGTATTCTTTTAATAACGATAGATTAGAGGAGAGAGTTCCTGGTACTGGAACTAATGCAGATAGTCCAGGAGAAGATATATCAAGATGTGGAGGGGGTGATTACTTGGGAGCAGATGAAAGTAAGTCGCTAACAACCGGTACGGTGAGCGGAGAATTTGATGTGGTAGCAAGTTCTGATGACGCCGGAAGCGAGGAAGTGGGGAAAGTGACAATTTCCATGACGATTAACTCGGGGGATAAAGACACTCATATCCAGTCCACGGTTTCTTTGAGAGATTATTCGGAAGCGGGGATATAATAACCAATAAACAATAATCAATAAACAATAAACAATAACCAATAACCAATAACCAATAGCTCACAGCTAATAACTAATAAATAATAACTATTTTCGGTTGATTATGAAAAAAGAGGCTAAAAAAAATAAAAAAACTTTTTTTCGTCCGGCCAATCAGCGAGGATCTATTTTGGCTTTTTCTCTGATAATATTGTTTATTTTAATGGTAATAGCTATAGGAGTATCAACCGTTTCCGTTAAAGAGAGAGGTATGTCCTCTGATACGGGGAAATCGGTTGTCGCTTATCAAGCGGCAGATACCGGAATGGAAATAGTGCTTAACGCGATCATAAAGGATGGTCAAGTAAGTGTGGATGCTTTAGATGATGGAGGCATGAATTGTGATGATAGTTCGGGAGAAGCGGTTATAGGTGGTAGCGCTCCGATTGGAGGATATGAGTTGACTTTTGAAGATGCTAATGGAGCTATTGATGTTTGTGGAGATTCGGATAATATTGTTGAAATTAAATCCGCAGGAGAATATGAGGGAGTAGTCCGGGCGGTAGAAGTGAATATTGATTAAAAGATGTTCAAATAAAGGCGGATTTTCTTTTTTTGAATCAGAAGCGAAGCTTCCAACTTGGAAGCTTCGCTTCTTTTTCTTTTGTGATATAATAAGGCTATGTTGCGAAAAAACAAATTTGCCAACGGTGAATATTACCACATTTACAATCGCGGAGTGGACAAACGAGAAGTATTTTTGCAAAATGCCGATTATTTTAGATTTCTTAAAGCGACGAAAGAGTTTAACCAGATTGACCCAATCGGTAGTTTGTATGAAAAAAAATATCAGAAGCGAAGCTTCCTGTTTGGAAGCTTCGCTTCTAACTTCTAATTTTTATGAATAAGCAACAAGCTAAAAAGAGAATTATAAAGTTAAGCGAAGAAATTGACCGTCATCGCTATCTTTATCATGTTTTGGATAAGCCGGATATTGGTGATGAAGTCTATGATTCTTTAATGGAAGAGTTGCGAAAATTGGAAGAAGAATTTCCTGAATTTAAGTCTGCGACCAGCCCAACTCAGAGAATCGGCGGAGAGCCGCTGGATAAGTTTAAAAAAGTAAAGCATCAGCTCAAGCAATGGTCGTTTGACGACGTGTTTGACTTTGAAGAGTTGAAGAAATGGGAAGAGAAAGTAGAAAGAATTAAGAATAAAGAATTAAGAATTAAGAATAAAAAAATAAATTATGCTTGCGAACTAAAGATTGACGGGTTGAAAATAATTTTAACTTACAAAGAAGGAAAACTGGTTCAGGGAGCGACACGCGGAGACGGGATAATCGGAGAAGATGTGACAGCCAACATTAAAACCATTCAAAGCATTCCTTTGGAATTGAATTATCCGGTTGATTTAATCGCGGTGGGGGAAATATGGCTAAGCAAAAGAGAGTTGGAAAGGCTTAACGGGACAAGAAAAAAAGAGGGCAAGCTTATTTTTGCCAATACCCGAAACGCGGCGGCCGGATCAATCAGGCAATTGGATTCCAAAATTGCGGCCAAAAGAAGATTGGACAGTTTTATTTATGATGTAGATTTCATTAAAGTCAAAAGTCAAAAATCAAAAATCAAAAGCGCAAATAGAATGGCGCATCATCCTGAGCGAAGCGAAGGATCTCATTCTAATGTAGCCAGCGCTAATTCTACGGGATTCCTCGCTGGGGCTCGGAATGACATTGCGCCGCAAACGCAAATTGAGGAACTGAAGCTGTTAGAAGAGCTAGGTTTTAAGGTTAATCAGCATTATAAGTTTTGTAAAAATATTAAAGAAATAGAAAAGTTTTATGAGGAGTGGGCAAAGAAAAAAGAACAAAAGAATTATGCTATTGATGGAATAGTAATTAAGATTAATTCTAAAAAGATTCAAGACGCTTTGGGATATACCGGAAAATCTCCCCGTTGGGGAGTGGCCTATAAATTTCCGGCGGAAAAGGCGACGACAATAATGGAGGATATTAAGGTGCAAGTAGGTCGCACCGGAGCGCTTACGCCGGTAGCGTATCTGTGTCCCGTAAGAATAGCCGGTTCAACCGTAAGTCGGGCGACGCTTCATAACGAAGATGAAATTAAAAGACTGGATGTCCGTATCGGTGACACGGTAGTTATTCAGAAAGCGGGAGACGTTATTCCGGAAGTAACGGAAGTTTTAAAGAAGTTAAGAACCGGTAAAGAAAAAATTTGGCGTATGCCGAAGAGGTGTCCCATTTGCGGAGGAAAAGTGAAAAGAAAAGTAGTAAGCAGTAAAAAGCCCGCCTCGTCGGCAGGCAGGCAAGCAGTAAGCGCGGCGCATTATTGCACTAATCCTAAATGTTTCGCTGTGGAAATTCAGAAAATAATCCATTTTGCAAGCAAGAAAGGATTTGACATTGAGGGTATGGGAAAAAAAATAATAGAACAATTGGTTAATGAAGGATTAATTTCAAATACGGCGGATATTTTTGAATTAAAAAAAGGAGATCTGGAACCGTTGGAAAGGTTTGCGGATAAATCAGCTGAGAATCTGGTGAAGTCTATTGAAGAAAGCAAAAAAATAAGTTTGGAAAAATTTATTATGTCTTTGGGAATTCGCTATGTGGGAGAGGAAACCGCTTTATTGATTTCTCGAGAAATCAATAAAGAATTTTCAATAATCAATAATCAATTTTCAATTAAATCCAAGCATCAAAATACCGCAATTAAAAATCTAGACGATATTATTAAATATTTTCCGAGAATAAAAACAGAAGATTGGCTAGAGATTAAAGGTATCGGAGATAAGGCGGCGGAAAGTTTGCATAAATGGTTTAACGATAAAAACAACGTTGAGTTATTAAAAAGAATGAATGATCTTGGAGTGAAAATAATGCAGGCCGGCAAGCAGTCTGCCTCGCCGGCAGGCCGGCAAGCAGCCAACAAGTTAGAGGGATTAAAGTTTGTGGTGACGGGAGTATTGCAAAACTGGACAAGAGAGCAGGCAAAAGATATGATAAGAAAAGAAGGCGGGGACATTTCCTCTTCAGTGAGTAGAAAAACCGATTATGTGGTAGCGGGAAAAAATCCGGGTTCAAAATATGAAAAAGCTAAAGAATTGGGGGTAAAAATAATTGGGGAGGAAGAGTTTTTAAAAATA
>JAGYNK010000062.1 GCA_018400055.1 Candidatus Moraniibacteriota bacterium | reverse complement strand
TTGCGAGGAGGAACGACGAAGCCTGCCTCGCCGGCAGGCAGGCAATCCCGTGATACTGACGCTGGCGATACTAATTTCGGGATTGCCGCGCTTCGCTCGCAATGACAGGAAAACTCTGGGATTACTTCTCCGCCCAAGGCGGATCGCAATGACAGATAGATTGCCACGCAGGGTTTATCTTGTTGAATAACGGGACTTGTAATGACAGTAATTTTCGCATTTCGCAATTTACAATATATAACTATTTTACGCATAAATATAGGTTGCCAATCCGCATTCATATCCGATGTTGTGTAAAAAAAACCGAGACTTGATTCGATGTTTCTTGTGTCCATATAACCACATAAGGACATAGGATTTGAATATTTTTTAGGCTTTTTATTTTTTTTATTTTTAAAAATTTTCCAAACAAAAAGAATTCCTGAATTAATTCAGGAATTCTTTTATTTCAACGCTACTCTACATAATAAACAAAAATGGAATCGCCTATTCTAACGGTGGGCGGATAGCCGCGGAGCCAGTCGTAGTTTTTTTCTCCAAGCGGTTTCTCTTTATAAAGGCTTTCTTGCAAGAAGCCGATGGAAATGGCATACCAACCCGGTTCGGGATCATTGGAAGAGTGCCAAGGAATAAATTTATCTTTCAAATAGTATTTCGGATTGGAACCCCCGAAATAATCCACGCGGATTTTTTCAATAGGTTGATTAAACTTGATGGGAACCGGAGATCCTATGCAGGTCTTAGGATTTTCAGTCAAAACGCAACTATTGTATTTGTCCACCCATCGTCCCAGTCTTTTCAGGTCTTGTCCCCAATCGTAATTGGAATCAGTGACATATTTATATCCGTTCTTTGGTCCGCCGGCCAGCTCGTTAAAATAAGAAAGGTAACTGGGAAAGAATATGATTGGCTCAAGCATAATCCAGATTAAAATTATGGCTAGAATAAATTTAACTGCTTTTTTCTTTTTTTGTTCGGCAGTGTCTTTAAGAAAATCAAAAACCTTTTTAGCCACTAGCACATAAGCGAAAGGCAAAATAGGAAAAAGGTGGCGGAAGCCTATGTTTAAATTTCCGGTGATACTTAAATAGGAATAAAAGATAATGAATCCCAGCATGGAATATTGGGCTACGCCGGTTTGTAAGTAGGCTGTGATTTTTTTCCAATTTTTTTTCAATCCAAAAGAAAGAAGGTTCCTTATTATCTGCATAAGAGCATAGGAAGAAGTGACCACAATAAGAAAGAGAAACGGTAAAGTTTCTTTCAGTAAAAAGACAACGGGAAAATAGAGGGGCGTAGCTTGATTGGAAACATACCCGAGGAAATAATAAGTATTTCCTCCAGCCACTCGAGCAAAGACCATAAAGACTCCCAGGAAATATTCGCTGAAGTATTTAAGCACGGGAAGGGTGCTCATACTTATTACCGCTGACTTGGCTATTTTGCCTATGCCTTCATTTCCGAAAACGGTATTGGCGATGTCCTGAATTTTTTCAGCCGGCATTTGGAAAGTGTTATAAAAATAAAATATCCAGATTAAAAGAAAGCATATGACAATCGCCAAGGCGTATTTGCTTAAATATTCCAGAAGGTTTTTAAAATAATTTCTCTCGGATTTGTTTGCGGTGTGAACGGTGCCGACAGAATTTAAATTTTTTTCGGGAAAACGGGGTGAGTTATTTTTTTTAGCCAGCGCGTAAAGAATCAGAATGAGGCCGAAAAACGGAAACAAAATAACGGCGGAGAATTTGGCCAGTTGAGCCAGTCCCAAGAATATTCCCGCCAGAAGAGTGTTTTTCCAGCTGGGGTTTTTTATGAATTTAATGAAATAATAAAAAGAGATAAAAATAAAGGCGGCAATGCCAATGTCCGTGGTAACGTAATGGCTGTGTCCCAAAATATTCGGGTTAAAAGCGTACAAAATTAAGGCAAAAATTCCGGCAGCGGTTCCGGCCAGTTCCTTGGTCCATCTGAAGATGAAAAATCCCAAAAGCAGAGCGATTAAAATAATGGGCAGGCGAGACCAAAAAGTTATTTTATCGGCATTATTGGAATGAATGAATTTATCTCCCAGTTGCCATTGTTCATTTATGCCTTCGGTCCAGAGAGGGTCGTTGACGGGAAATTGCGGATTGAAAAATAATAAAGGAAATCCGGCTAAGTCTTTAATAAGCGGAGGATGCTCGGGATTGAGTCGCATATCGTTATATTTGACATAAGAATAAGCGGACGGAATGTGCGCTTTTTCATCCATGGTGGTGGACTCTTGCGAAGAGACATAAAGAGAAACGGCGAAAAAAGCGATTAAAATTAAAGCAACGATAGTGGACGCGTATTTTTTTAACATAGGATTTTAAATGATTAAATTATTTAAATGATTTTTTATAAAGCTTTTATTATTTATACCTTTTTAAATTATTTAATTATCTTGAATTACGAAATGATTAATCCTGTTATCATTGCGCTTGTCCACCTTGGGCGGAAGGAATGGAGTGAAACAGAATGAC
>JAGYNK010000061.1 GCA_018400055.1 Candidatus Moraniibacteriota bacterium | reverse complement strand
TTGCGAGGAGGAACGACGAAGCCTGCCTCGCCGGTAGGCAGGCAATCCCGTTACAATTTTACTGATGATGCTAAATCTGATATTGCCACGCTCCGTTTCACTGCACTCGCAATGACATTTCGTAATTCAAAGTATAAATAAAACTGTTAAATCTAACAAATAAATTTATGACCTTGTTTGGAAAAAAATATTACGTATTATTTTTAGTTTCGTTTGTTTTTTGGGGAAGTCTGTTTTTTGGCGGAGCGGCTTTGGCGCAAAGCGACGATTTAATTGTAGAATTTCAAAATGGAGCCGACAAACCCTTATTTAATGAAGTTAATTTTCTGCCGGGAGAAAGCGTTTCCCGCTGGGCTGAAGTTGCCAATAATAGCGGGCAGGTTCAAAAAGTGGCGGTGGAAGCCATAAATATTTCCAACCCTGTGATAGATCCCGGGACAGGCGAGCTTTTTGGCGATATTTTAACTTTAAAAATTGAAGATGGAAGCGCCACTTTTTATCAAGGAACTTTTTCTGATTTTTTTTCCGCCGGCGAATTTTATTTGCGCGATATCAATCCCGGATCCTCTCTTCGTTTTTATTTCACCGCTTTTTTTGAAGATTCCGCGGAAAATAAATTTCAAGGCAAAAATCTGGGATTTGATATGCTGATCGGATTCCAAGGCGCGGAAAGTGAAAATTTTCAGGAGGAGGAAAACGGGGAAGGGGAAACGCCTGCCGGATTGTCCATTCAAGGTCCTTACGCTTTTAATATAAGCACTTCCCAAGCCACCATTGAATGGTCAACCAGCTATAAATCAACCAGCCGGGTAGTTTACGGAACAACCCCCGGAGTTTTTGATTTGAATAATCCGCCCGATTACGGTTACGCATTTTCTTCGTCCGAGAAAGACAACGACTGGCCGATTAGCGAGAACGGAGTTTTAAACCACCAAGTTTTCCTAAACGGTCTTTCCGCCGGAACCACTTATTATTACCGCGCCATTTCACATGCTTCGCCTCCCAGCATCACCCAAGAAAAAAGCTTTACCACCCTCGGCTTGATTTTAATAGGCGACAGTCGCAGTGACGATAATAATGACGACGATGAAGACGATGGCGAAGATGATGACGATGAAGAAGATAATAACGAAAATTTAATAAACAATAGGCTGGCCGTCAATGCGGGTTCAAGTTTTAGCGGGGAAGGTGGCTTAAGCGATGTCGCTGCCGAGAATTCCGCTTCTGATCTTTCTGATTCTGAAGGCTCGCCGGAATCCGATAAAAACAACGGCGAAGTGGCCGGAGAATATGAAAATATCTGCAAGGGACAAGCCGTTTGGATATGGATTTTATCATTAATTGTTTATGCCGTCTTATTTAATTTCAATAATTTTTACGGAGAGCAAAAAAAGGAAAAAATAAGATGGTTTTGGGAGACATTTTATACCATCGCAGCCCTTTTAATATGGTGGCTTTTTGATCAATGCCATATCAATATTTGGTTTCCTTGGCTGGTGATAATTATAGGCGTTTTAAGTTACGGATATTATTTGCGGGGGATGAAAAAAGAATCAACCAAAACGGAATAAATTCAAAGCGTCATCTCGTTTTTTATTTTTGCTTAAAAATTAAAAAATTATAAACTGGCATATAAAGTGTATTAAGTTTAAATCGCTTTTTCATTTATGATCTCCGAAAATTTTACCGACGTAATTACGAATATAATTACGTCGTTTTAATATTATTCCTAGTTTTTCATATGTCATTCTGAATTTATCATTAATCCAGATTTTACTTTAATTTTCACTTTCTCTCTTTCCCTCTTTCGGCAATTTTTACAGTGATATGTATCGCTGTAAAAATTGCTAAAATATGTGAATTTGTTATTATTTAGAAGTAAAGAAATAATTATCACTAAAGAACTAATTATCATTAAAATAAAAATATGGCGAGAAAAAGCAAGGAACTTCCCAAAGAAGAAGTGGAAAAAATGTTTTATAAAATGTGCGCAGTAATAGCTAAGACCGATAAAATAGAAGATGCAGCTAAATTATTACGAGATCTACTAAGCTCCACGGAAGCGGAAATGATAGCCAAAAGGATTAAAATCGCGGAGATGCTTTTAAGTGAAATACCGTACAAAGAAATTTCCGAAAAGTTAAAAGTCAGTTATGGGACCATCTTTAAAGTTCAAGAGTGGCTTAAAATTTCCGGAGAAGGTTATCGTCAGGCGATTAAAAAAACTAAAGGAGAAAGTTTAAAAAAGACACGCGCTAATTATGATTACGATCCGGAAAATTGGAATTCGCTGAAGAGGCGTTACCCAATGTATTATTGGCCGGAAATACTTTTGGAAAATATTATAGCCACCTCCAATAAAAAACAGCAAGAAAAAATTAAAAGGGTGCTAAATCAATTAGGTAAGATAAAAAAGAAAGATAATTTATTTAAAAAAATAGAGAAAATAATGAAGCGCCGAAGCAGAATGGGCTCTCAACAAAGTAAATAATATTTCCGCAATTTTTACAGCGATACATATCGCTGTAAAAATTGCCAAAAATGAGAAGAGAGGGTGAATTGGAAAATGGGGAGCAGGAAAGAGTGGGGAAATGGCAAAAAATAACAATGCCATTGAATTTCTCGCACTGAAGAGTCTGTTTGCCAAAATCTCTTATTTTTTAAAAGTTGGAAATAATTATGAAGGCAATAAAGAATAAAAATGCGTTTAAGGTTTTTGCTCCGTCGGACTTTCTTGCCAAAAATCATCGGATTATCTAAAAATCTAAAATAATTAGGGTAAAGTTCAATTTCTGAACCAGTTAATGTTTAATTATTAGCT
>JAGYNK010000060.1 GCA_018400055.1 Candidatus Moraniibacteriota bacterium | reverse complement strand
TTTAGTCCCAGTTAACCTATGGACTTTCAGTCCATAGTCGTTGAGTTTTCTAAGTTTCCGGCGTAAGTCAAAACATCCAGATTAATAATTTCATAGTCCGGATACTTATTAAGAATATAATGAATAAAATTACTCCCTATAAATCCGCAGCCTCCTGTAATTAATAGCTTCATAAATATTTTGATAACTTATTTTTTGCTAAACTTAATGCGGCTATTGTTTGTCCATCTAAAAATTTTCCAGCATCAATCATTTTGTAAGCTTTTTTTATTTCAATCTCTATAATTTTTAATCCAGCTTCTAATTCAGTATTTTCTAATTTCTGACCCACAGAAATTAAATTCGTAGCAAGATATACAAAACAAATTTCCGAAGATATTCCAGAAATAGGTGAAAATTTACCAATTTTTTTAATTATTCGGCTTTTATATCCAGTTTCTTCTCTTAATTCCTGTTTAGCGGTTATTATGGAGGTGCTATCTTTTTTTATTCCTCCTTTGGGAATTTCTAATGACCATTTTTTAAGAGGATAACGATACAGTTTTACAAAAATAATCTTATTATCTTTTATTGGAATAATAGAAACTGAGCCATTTGTATCCATTACATAATATTTTCCCTCTTTCCCACTAGGTGAAATAATTTTATCTTTACGTACCTGATACCAGGAGTTTTTATGAACAATTTGACTGCTTATTTGTTCCCATGTTTTTTTCTTACTATTTTCCATATACAAAATCTTCCTCGATATCTTTGAAAGCTTTATTTTTTCCGTCTTTTTCAGATACGATGGGATCTTTAATCTTCCAATCAATATTAAGGTCAGGATCATTCCACTTAATTCCCCTTTCCGATTCAGGACTATATAAACCGGTGCATTTATAACTAAAAACCGTACCATCTTTTAATGAGATAAAGCCATGCGCAAATCCGGGCGGAACCCAAAACTGCTTTTTATTTTTTTCATTAAGCTCCACGGAAACATATTGCCCGAAAGTGGGAGAACCAAAACGAATATCCACCGCCACATCCAGCACTGCGCCTTGAATTACTTGAACCAATTTGCCTTGCGCGAAAGGATTAATTTGATAATGCAAGCCACGCAGAACGCCTTGAACGGATTTGGATAAATTATCTTGCACAAAATCATATTTTACTCCCGCCTCTTTGTATTTTTCCTGATTGTAAGTTTCCAGAAAAAAACCGCGTTCGTCTCCAAACACCTGCGGTTCAATAATCAAAAGCCCTTCAATTTTTGTTTTAATTATCTTCATACTGGTTTAATAATAATATAACTTTTTTAAAAAAGCAAAACGAGTTTTTTGTCTGCCATCACCTATCACATTTTTGCATTTTTTACAGCGATATGTATCGCTGTAAAAAATGCAAAAAGGAAAATGAAAAATAATTTATGAATTTCTGCAGGTACCGGTTCATAAAACCATACTTTTATGATAATACACACTATCATACAACTATATATAGTTGTATGATAGTGTTTACTTATTACTTTAATTAAAAATTAAAGTAATAAGCGCAAGTCGTGAAAATAAAAAACAGCAGATAATTTAATCATCCACCGCTTTAAGAAATAATCAAGAATATTTTTCCATCCACCTTGAAGGATTTTCCCAATCAGAAAGTTTTGTTAGGTTTTGTCCCTTTTTATAATATCCCGGTAAAACTTTCCCATTCCACATCCCCGTATAAATAGCAAAATGCAAATGGGAATCTTGCCACCATCCATTATCGGGAGTATTGGACTTTCCAATAAAACCAATCGTATCTCCCATTTCAACTTTATCTCCCTTAAAAACAAGTCTCTTGCCTAAATGTGCGTATAAGGAAAGAAAAACCTTGCGCATTGTAGGATTTTTATGGGCAATGATAATTATATTGCCCCAGTTTCTTTTTTCCTGCGAGCCGGGATGTAAAGCTGAATAAACTACTTTCCCTCTCCCAATAGCTTTTACCTTAGTGCCGGCTTTTTTATTGCAATCTTCTCCCAAATGAACTCCCCAATCCACTCCTTGATAAACGCAATGACTTTTTTTAAATTTAAAGCCGTTAACCTCATAATCATCCAAGGGAAATTGAATTTTAGGAGTATAAGGATATGCCATAGAAGTAAATTTATAATATTTGATAACCAAGAAAAAGCAAACTTTTTTTAGCGGATTGCAAATACATTCTAACACTTTTCAGTCTCCTTTTCTATTCAATTTTCAAGTGACTTATTTTATTTCTTTAGTTTTTATCCTTTTAATTCGCTTAAAACAAAATCCTCATTAAATATTACGCTGTGATTTTCTTCTGTGCCGTCTTTGAATTTGATATTTATGTTAACCGGAACATCATTCAGTCCCGCTTGTTTCTGAATTAGTAAGTTATAATTCTCCGCTAAATTTTCCGGCAAGCTGTAACGTAATTCAATCGTTTTGGATTGTCCTAACGGAACACCCACCAAGAATCCGAAATATTTTTTACCCAATTCATTTCCAAATCTCGGTTCTCCTGAATTTTCATATTCGCTTAGCCAAGAATTTTCCGGAACATAAACGCGGAGATAAGTAATATAATCTTTCGTCATCCAATCTTTTTGCTGAGCCGTGTGATTGTAAGTTATTTTCAGAACAGCTTCCGGTTTTTCTTTGGTTAAATCAATGGAATAATCCAACGACCTTTTCACATAATAATCGCTTTTGTAAGCGCCTAAATTAGCGTCTACTGCCATAAGATAATCCGATTCCCAGCTTTCATTAACTCTTCCCGCCCAACCCGAATTTTCAGCCATTTTCTGGAGTTCCGGCTTTTTAAAATAAAGCTGAATATCTTTACGCTTCAAATCTTCAAGCAATACTTGGGCTAATTTTAATTTCTGGGAATTACCAAAGCCGGAAATTCTTTTTACAATTTCCTTGCCCAACTCGCTCATTACCGATTTTCTTTCTCCTTGTTCAATCCCTTGTTGAGCGTAGCCTTTCTCTACTTGATATTCTAAAGCAATAATGGCATTGTCGCTGTCGTAAGTTCCGGGATAGCCTTCAATTTCAACGGGTCCGGTAATTTTTAAAAATGACATTAGAACATTAGCCGTAATTCCAATTATTCCGTCAAATTCCTCTTTCCCTTCTCCCATATAATAAAATTCCTGCGCTTTTTCAGCGTTTATTTTGAAATCGGGAGAATAGTTTGAATCTCTAAATTTCCAAGATTTTATTCTCAGTGTTTCTTTCATTGGGTAAGGAGGTTCCACGCTGTCGGGAATGCGTCCGTCAAAATTTCCCGTATCATGAATTTCAAATGAAGTTACTTGCTTGTTTTTAATTTTTAATACGCCAAAAGAGCCTATAAAACCTCCTCCGGGACGAATCTCTAAATTATTTTGAAATAAAACAAGAAAGGTTTTTTCTTCATTATCATTCTTTAAAAATTCTTCCGCCAATCCGATTGCTATTTCTAATCCCCCCTTTATTTCTTGAGAAGCGGGCAAAAGTCCGATAACGGTTTCCGCTGATTGCATGCCCCTGTTTTTAATTTCACAAAAAAAATACCAGCCTGTCAAAAAAACAATTGATAAGCCCCAAAAGATAATCCAAAATTTTACAGAGCGTTCTTTCATATTTCTTTTCTGATTTATTTAAAATTATTAATGGCTATTCGTTTATAATTCGCGTTAACTAGCGATTCATAACTCACCTCTCAAAAGCTGATTTAGCCTTTCTTTTAATTCCTCTTCACTAGGCTCTTTTTCCGTCGTTTTATCTGCAGACGCTTCTACAGGCGCGAAAGTTCCGGGAGAAACGTTTCTTATGGGAAGATTGCTTGGCGCTTGCGATTTTTTTACTGCCGTACCTACTTCTTGATTTTTTCCGGCAAACTGATAATTGTCGCTTTCAGAAATTACTTCACGGTTACTCGCCTTTTTTTTATCTTGCGTTACAAACTCCCATTTATATTTTTTATTCTCGTTATGATTTTTGGATAAAATTTCATCTTTGTTTTTTAATTCCAGTAAAATCCTTTCCATTTTTGAAGAAAGTAACAAAATTAAATAGGAAAGCAAGCCGCCGGTCAAAAAACTTAATCCCGCAAGATAAAACCAATTTTTTATTTTCCATTCGGTAATCGGGCCGTCTATAATTCTTAAATCTATTTCTTTTTTAATGTCATAATATTGGCTAGCTGTTTCAAAAAGAGTGAAGACTGCTTGTTTGGCTATCTTTTCAGATTCAATTCGGTTGGCATCAGAAACTCCAATTTCAATTATGCTGCTGTTTTTTTTCAGGTTCGTTTTAATTTTTCTGTTCCATTGTTTTTTTCTTTCATCTTTTGAATAATCGGAAAAATTATCTTCTATACTTTTATTATCTGCTAATAATTTTTCATAAAAAGACAAAGTATGGGTGAATTCAGCCATATTCTGCGCTATTTGATTTGAGTAAAAAGCGACTTTTTCATTTCTGGGAATAAGAAGTATTTCTATTTTGGTATCGTAATGTCTGAAACTTTCCAAAAAAGAAATTATAAAGGTGACCGTTAATATTAAGGTCAGTATGAAAAAATACACTCCGAACTTTATCTTTTTTTTATTTTCAAACATAAGTATTATAATTTGCGCTAGTTTTTAGCTACGGCTATTTTATGGTAAGCCTGAATGGTTTTTTGCGCGATGGATTCCCAGCTGAATTTTTCTCTGGCTCTTTTTTTAGCCTTGGCACCCATTAGCTCAACCTCGCTTTTTTTGTTTAGCAAGTAAGCCAATTTATTTTTTAAATCATTAATATTCTTTACTTCAAAAGTAAAGCTTGTTTTTCCAACCGCCTCTAAATTTTCCTTGATATTGCTTACCAAAGGAGCTAGTCCATAACCCATAGCTTCCAAAAGAGCTATGGATAAACCTTCTGATTCAGACGGTTGAACATAAAGATAGGCGTGAGAAAAAAGCTGATTCAAAGACTTGCCGGTTTGGTTACCGGTAAAAATAATATTTTTTCTTCCATTACTGATAGTTTTTAAATATTTTACATAAACATCTGTATGAAATCCGTCACCTACAATAACCAATTTAAAGTTATTAGCCACCTTGCTGGTATCTTCCATCTGCTTAAAAGCCTCTATTAAATAATGAGCGCCTTTATGTTTAATCAATCTGCCCACAAAAAGAATGTATCTTTTTTCTTTCAAGTTCCATTTTTTCAAGGCTTTATCGCCGGAATCAAAATTAGCCCGCGATCCATTGGGAATCAATTCAGAATTAATTCCGTATTTTTTAAACGCGTAATCACAAAGAATTTGACTAACCGCTATCACTCCGTCAGGAATTTTACATGCCAAATATTCGCTAAAACGGAGATATTTTCGCGCCAGCCATCCCCACTTTTGATGATAATAATCTTGACAATGAAAAGTAGATACTAAAACAGCCTTCCTTTTAAAAATTTTTATAATCCAACTTAAAGAAGATGGTCCGATAGCCTGATAATGGATGACGTCATAATCCTGAAATAAACTGTGCAAAGTAGCCAAAAAAGTATGACTAATAGCATCCAGATGTTTAGTAGATATGCTAGGCAGATGGATTAAATTAACACCTTTGTATTTTCTTGCTTTTTTAGCAGTATAATTATTTCTAACATACACAAAAACCTGATGCCCTTGCTTGGCCATTTGTGTGGCTATTTCTTCTACGTGCTTTTCCACTCCTCCGAATTTAGCCGGTATTCCCTTTTGTCCAATAAAAGCAATTTTCATAAATCTATGAATTACGAATTTTACGAAACTACGAATTCTTAAAAAAATCTAATTTTCCAAATTAAAAACTCAAAATAGTTTAAGGCATTTGAATTTTGATATTGTTTAGGATGCCATATCGCAGTTTAAGATTTAAATTATTTCTTAATTCTGCCTGTCTTATCACGCTTGTTAAATAATGGTAGTCGGATGATTAAGATAATTCTTGTTGAATTTAGATTTTAACTTTATCTGAAATATTGGATCTTTCGTTGTCCCAGAAAATATTATCGTTTTGGATGGTTAATCCTTCCCAAACAAATGAAGGAAAACTTGCCCTCTGAACCCGGCTTATACCATAGCGGTCATTTTTATAAAATTTAGACTTATTTATGTCTATTCTTCCGGTATTTCCGTATAAGTTAATTTCAACGCCTTCCCGATCATTGTCGCGATAAGTATTGTTTTTGGTCCAAATATATGATCCGTCCAAAACCATTTTTAGCCCGCTGGCATCATTTTCTTTGATAAGATTTTTATAAATCCAGGCTCTTGATCCACCCTCAATGTCAACCCCGTCTTTATCGTTGTCTCTTATTTCATTATTCATAATAACCAGCCTTCTTTTCTCGGAATAAATTCCGCTTCGCCCGTTATTTCTAATAATGCTTTCTGTTATGCTGGCCTTATATTTATCACTTACAGGTGCTTCTTCTATTTTAATCCCGTCTTCCTTATTGTTCTCAATTATGCAATCTATAATGGAAGCGCGATCTCCTTTATCAATCTCCACGCCCTGTTTTCCTTCTCTTATGGTAACTTTATTAATTTCCGTTTTATGATTCATTTCCACAGTTTCTGTGTCATCATCTTCCGCTTCAATAATAACTTCGTCGCGGTCGCTTCCAAAAACCTCCACACCCTTGGGAATAGTTATATTTTCCCGATAAGTTCCCGGACGTACATGAATTTCCGAATGCTTGTCGGCCTCTTCAAGCGCGGCGGAAATTGTTTTAAACGGATGTGTGGATGAACCGGTTTGTTTTCCGCTAGCGTTATCGTCCACATAAATTTTATCGTTTCCTCCCGCCAAAGATATAACGGGCAGGATAAAAATAGCCAATAAGAGCATGGCTCCTGCTATTTCTTTCTTTTGAGTTGTTTTTAACTTGTTCATTTGATTCTTTTTAATGATTAATTAGACCTTAAAACATAGCAAAATAACTTAGTTATGTCAAGAAAATTTTTATGAAAATCAAAAAATAAACTTTTTAAGATATTTATTATAATTCTATTTTTTACAATTTACTGCAATGTCATTTTCGCGAAAGCGGGAATCTGGATTTTTTAATATTTTCATTA
>JAGYNK010000059.1 GCA_018400055.1 Candidatus Moraniibacteriota bacterium | reverse complement strand
TTTTAGTCCCAGTTAACCTATGGACTTTCAGTCCATAGTCGTTGAGTTTTTCCTTCCATTGCCAAAAAACTAAAATTTAGTTAAGATGAATTTATGGACGAAAACGAAAAAATTTATTCCCGCCAAAGGCGGGCGAGCTCGCTGTTTAATATTTCACAGTCTACTACGGAAATGGATTCCAATAAACATTCTAAGACCGGAGCTTTTTATCTATCCATAGTGGTTCCTCTTTTTAACGAAGAGGGGAATGTAAAGGAGCTACATCAAAGCATAGTTTCAGCTTGCCAGAAAATAGGCAGAAGTTTTGAAATTATTTTTGTAAATGACGGTTCCAATGATGGAACAGCCAGAGAGTGCAAAGGCTTAACACCTCTAAAACTTATTGAATTTAGAAAGAATTTCGGGCAAACCGCCGCAATGGACGCTGGCATAAAAGCGGCTCAAGGAGAAATTATAATTACCTTGGATGGAGATTTACAGAATGATCCGGCCGATATACCCATTTTATTAAAGGAAATGAAGAAGGGTTATGATATTGTTTCCGGATGGCGTTGGCAAAGGAAAGACCCGTTGAGCAAGAAAATATTTTCCCGGGGCGCAGATCGGCTCAGGAAAATTTTTATGCAGGATAAAATACATGACAGCGGTTGCAGCCTTAAGGCTTACAAAAGGGAATGTTTTAATGATTTGGATCTTTTCGGCGAAATGCATCGCTTTATTCCCGCCATGTTGGAAATGCAGGGATATAAAGTAGGGGAGGTGAAAGTATCCCATCATCCCAGAGTCAGAGGCGTTAGTAAGTATAACTGGAAGCGGGCAGTTAAAGGCTTGGTAGATATGTTAGGAGTGTGGTTTTGGAGGAAATACGCCAACCGGCCACTTCATCTTTTTGGCGCCGCCGGCATAACCTTTTCTTTTTTAGGATTTGTCATTCTGGTTTGGATGGCGATTATAAGAATTTTTTATCACCAGCCCCTTCAGGAAAAAATCTGGCCTATTATAGGGATTTTTTTGTTTATCGTGGGTATTCAGCTTTTTATTTCCGGACTTTTAGCGGATATGTCAGTTAAAACTTATTACAAATCCAGAAATTCAACTAACTATTCTATTAAAAGAATAATTGAAAGGTAGCTTGTCTTTTATGCGCATTAGCAAGAAAAAAACTTTAATCATTTTAGTAGCTGTATTGTTACTGGGAACCTTTCTTCGTTTTTATAAATTAGGAGAACTTTCTTTTTCCGCTGATGAATTTTTAGGTGTGAATGTCGCTTACGGTTATCTTCAAACGGGAGAATGGAAAAGATGGGACTTTAACTTTGATAAATTGGCTGATGACAAAGCTTATTTTAAAACTTTCTTTGATTTTGATTTTTGGGGTGGAGGAGAAGATACCTATACGCGCGCCTGGATATATAATTGGCAAGTTGTCCAAGCTTTAAAATTTTTACCCGCCGGAGGAGAATCAGTTTACCGTATTGTAAGTGCTTTCTGGGGAGTTATTACCATACTGGTTGTTTATTATGTGACTAAAGCTTTTACCGGCAATAAAATTATAAGCCTGATAAGCGCTTTTTTATTTGCCGTGAGCCCAGACGGAATCATCTTTGACAGGAAGATCCGAATGTACGCTATGTTTTTACCGGTTTTTCTGTTATTTTCTTATTTTGTTTACCAATTTTTTGAAAGCCGAAAATTTTTCGGCAGCGAGTCAGCTAATAAAATAAAAGCCTTAACCGGGGTAAATATTATGTACCTTATTCCGGTAATCCTGCTGGGTTTATTGAGCCTGCATTTGCATTTACTATCCGTCAATATTATTCCCGCGCTTTTACTTTACTTTTTAATTCTGGCGCTTTGGGAATTTGAAAATAATAAAATTTTCCTTAATCGTTATACGGTATATATTTTATTAGCTTCCATCTCAATAGGTTTATTTTTTACTCTTTATTCAGATGCTTTGAATTTACTTAAGTCTTTCGTGTCCTTTAATAATCACTTTTCCTACATGGAAAAAATTTTCAGCGATTATGCCGACAAAATGCTGGCCCTAATTTTAATGGTTACCGGAGCAATTTATTTATTCAAGAAAAAAATAAAAGCGGGTGTTTATGTCAGTTCTTCCTTTCTCGCTATTTTTTTAATGGCTGTCTTTTTTTGGAATCGCAACGCGGGGGAGCAGTATATTTTTTTCTTAAAGCCTTTTCAGATAATTTTACTGGCGGCGGGAATTTATTTCGCGGCTGGATTTATTGGAAATAATTTCAAACGTTACGGCAAAAAAGTTTATTTGGCTTCTTTATTGGTAATGCTTTTATTGCTGCCCAATTACGCTTACTTTTTCCAAGAAAATAATGTCTACCGACAAAATTCCAAATCAGATCATCCTAATTACAGAAAAGTCTTTGATTATTTTTTGAAAAAAAGAAACGCTGAAGATGTTTTAATTACCAGAAATTTTCGTAATTATTATTTTGCGGGAGCCCAAGTTGATTTGGTTACTTTTGGCGGAGAAAGAAATGAAAAAGAGACTAGGGAATTAACCAAGAAAAGGCTGAAAAAAATCAGAGAAGAAAATCCCCTTGGCTGGATAATCTGGTCGGAAAACGATGAAAATTTTATTTCTAAAAACGCTGAAAAATACATGGATGAAGAATTGACACGCGTTAGCAACTCAGAAGTAAGGGGCAAAGTGATGATAAGCCGTTGGGAAGACGAATAAAATATGAAATTAAAATTCATTAAAAATAAATACTTTTGGATTTTTATGGCGATTTTTGCGCTGGGAATTTTTTTGCGTTCCTATAATTTTACACCTTGGCTTCATTTTGAATTAGATCAGTCCCGAGACGCTATTATTGTAGGAGAAGCGGTTGAAAATGGAGTAGGGGAATTGCCCTTACTGGGACCTCGTGCGGCGGGAACTATGTTGCGTCTAGGTCCGGCTTTTTATTATATTGAATATATCAGCGCTAAAATTTTAGGAAATACTCCTCAGGGAATGGCTTATCCTGTTTTGTTTTTTTCTATTTTAAGTCTCCCGCTTTTTTATTTTTTCGTTGCCAGATACTTTAATAAAAAAATTTCTTTGGGCCTAACTCTGCTTTTTTCGGTTTCGTTGTTTTTAATAACCTATTCTCGTTTCGCCTGGAATCCCAATTTAATCCCATTTTTTGTTTTAGCTGTTTCTTATTTTTTATTAAAAGCTGTGGACAAAGAAGAAAAGAAAAAGGGTTGGTGTTTATTAATCTCCGCTTTTTTTCTGGGGATATTAATCCAGTTTCATTTTCTAGCTTTAATTACAGCACCTTTAGTAATAGCAATATTTTTAATCATCAAAAAACCTAAGATAAAAATTAAATTTTGGCTAGCCTCCGCTTTGCTTATCATAGTTCTGAATATTCCTATGATAATCAATGAAGTTAAAACGGGAGGGGATAACGCCGAGCAGTTTATAGAAGCCGTTACCAAAAAATCAACCAAGGAAGAGCATATTTTAATAGAAAAAACGATTAGAAATTATTGGGAACACGCACTGGGTTATTGGATTATTTTTTCCGGTAACCAAAAAGGTGAGCTGTTTAAAGTAGAATCCGTCAATAATAGCTATGTAAATTTTGACATTAAATGCGACCAGTATTGTCGGGACAATCTTCCCCAAGGCGCTTTAGCCTTGTTGATTCTTACCGCCGGATTATTATCTCTGGCGATTAAATTAGTCAAAGAAAAAAACCGGACCAAAAAAGACTTCTTGATTCTTAACGCTCTTTATTTTGGAATCGTCTTCATCGTATTTATTCCGCTGGCTTTTGAATTGTCGCCCCGCTTTTTTCTGATAGCTATAACCGTTCCTTTTGTATTTTTGGGATTGCTACTGGAAAGGTTTTCTTATTTGGCTAAAGATAAGGGGAAAATAGCCGTACTTATCATAGTCGCTTTGGCAGTTTCTAATTTATTTTTCGTTTATAAATTTTTTGAAGAATTGCGTTTGACGCCAAACAAAAGCATAGCTATAGGTCGGGATAAAATTTTAAAGCAGAAAACCAGA
>JAGYNK010000058.1 GCA_018400055.1 Candidatus Moraniibacteriota bacterium | reverse complement strand
GGGTCTAATACCAGAAGGCTGTAACACAAAGCTTGTCCCAATTGTTTCTTCCGGCCGAGCAGCTAAAATTATCTGTAAAAGGTGGGATTCGCATTTCTTTCGTCTGCCGGACGCTATTGTCGTTGAAGGTCCCAAGGCAGGAGGCCACCTCGGATTTAAAGCGGAAGATATTGACTCCTCTAAAAACTACATTGAAAACCTCGTACCCCAAGTTATTAATGAGGTGAAACCCTTTGAACAAAAAAGTGGACAGGCTATACCTGTAATTGCAGCCGGCGGTATATATACGGGCGAGGATATTTATAAATTTATTCAAATGGGAGCCGCCGGAGTACAAATGGGAACGCGTTTCGTCGCCACTTATGAATGCGACGCTTCAGACGCATTTAAGCAAGCCTATCTCAAAGCAAAAAAAGAAGATGTCACCATAATAAAAAGTCCGGTAGGCATGCCCGGAAGAGCCCTTAGGTGCGATTTTATTGAAAAGGCTGAGGCTGGGAAAAAGAAACCTCGTAAATGCCCGTGCAAATGCATTAAAACTTGCCATTACCCCGATACCCCTTATTGCATTAGCTGGGCACTCATAAACGCGCAAAGAGGAAATCTTGACTCCGGCTTTGTCTTCTGCGGCTCAAATGTCTGGCGGGTAAACAAGATAGTATCAGTTCAGGAACTCATGGATGAATTGTTACAGGAATATATAGAGACCGCCAGGAGAGAGAGCTGACACACCCCATTGGAGAAATCTCCGATGGGGACTTTTTTATCGCCCTACAAAAAATCCGGATAAAATCAAGGTTCCGACTATAACCAAAACCACCGGAGCTAAAAATTCCAAAAAAGATATTTTTTGAGTAATCTTAGAAAACTTGGAAGCTAAAAACAAAGAAACAGCCGCTCCGAAAATAAAACCGATTCCGTAAGCTAAAATTTTTAAAAGTTCGCTGTTGGTAAAAAATATTGAGGAAGTAACCATAAAATCATCTATACTGTTAAAAGCGTAAAGAAAAAAAGCGAAAGCAAACAAATGACTGCCTTTTTTACTTTTAATTCTTTTTTTAACTTTCTTTCTTCTTTTTTTTCCAGCCAACGATTTAATTTCCAAAAATCCTATTAAAATCGGAACTAATCCGGGCAGGCGCACCATAAAACTGTGACCTTCAATATTTTCCCTAAAATGAGAAAGATACGCCGCAGACAGAACTATTAAAAAAACAGCCGTCAGATTTCCAAAAAACATCGCCGTTTTTTGCTTATGGCTTTTCTTTTTAAATACAACTGACATAAACAAAAGATCGTCCAGTCCGGTTCCGTACCAGGTAATAAAACCGATAACTAAAAAGGACAAGAAGATTTCCAATTCTTGAGTCGGCATATATTTTTACATTGCCCGCAAACATACAAATCTTTTTACAAATTTACAAATACCCATGAACAATGTCTGGAAAATTTATTTGTAGACTTGTAGCGGATTTGTATATTCGTGGTTCTAACATATATTTAATATAGCAGATTTATTTGATGACTTAAAGCTTGATTGATTTTCCATAGCAATTTTTCCAAAAATTTTAAAACGTAATGCTTGTTTAAAGTGCTTGAATAGGCCGTAAAAAAATACTTTTCATTTTCTAGTCTTATGGTCGCGACACCTAAAACAGCCGAGGAATTTTTTATCGCCTCTCCATTAAAATCTCCCGCTAATAATTTTATTTTTTTACTGCCATCTAATCTCATTGAACACCCGCCTGTATATTTTTCATTTTCATTTTCAATAACTTGAAACACTTCAACCTTTGAAGTATTTATAGCGCCTTCAGTGTTTTCCTTATTTTTAATGTTTTGAACATCTTGAATATCCTCAACACTTTTCGTCCAGTGCCATTTTTCTCCTTTATTTTTTTCGTAAATCTCATCTTCTTTTACTCCATCTTCTCTTTTATATTTTATTTTATAAGCCACTTTTCCATCCGGATAACGTAGCTCCACGCGACACTTTTTATTATTTAAGCTGAAATTGGAAAACTCTCTGGTTACTTTTTTAATTTTCCCCGGCTCTACAATAAAATCCTCCCCGATTGGATGATTAACCATTTTCTTACTGGAGCTTCCGGTAGCTAAACTCCAATTTTTCAAATTAATTTTCTTTTTAGACTTGTTTTTAATTCCGACCCATTCCCTCTCACTGTCTTTTCCAGTCGGATTAGGAAGAAGGCTGGCAATTCTTACTTTTGGATAAGAAAATTTTTTAACTTTGATTTTAAAATTTTTAATTAACTCCTCGCTCCCATCAAAAATCTTCAGACCAACGGAATACTTTCCGGTTTCTTTGTATTTATGCCGCGTTTCCTTTTTGTAGCTTTTGTGTCCATCACCAAAATCCCAGACCACCTTTATTTTATCCTGATCAGGGTCATTTATTTTCACCTTAAAATCCGCGTAAATATTTTTATAGATTTTATCATCTTTTTTTATTTCTATTCTCGGCAAGTTGTTAAATTTATTCTCCGCGCCCGGGGTTAAAAATCTACTCCAACGCCAGCCCGAATCGCTAAAATTATAAGAAACGTCCTCTTTGGCGCCGGAATAAGAAATAAAAAACACCGTTTCTTTATTGGGATTCAAAAGATAAACCGTTTCCTCGCCCGAATTATTTAAAGCGAAATTAAAGTCGGAACGAAAAACTGCCAAAAAATTTTTTGCTTTTATTAAACTTTCTTCGGGAAAAACAAATTCACCGCTTTTTGAAGAGTCCTTTAAAATCCACCCGCTTAAATCAATTTCTTCATTGCCACTATTGTAGAGCTCGATATACTCTCCTATTTTTTCATCTCCGGAAGGGTTAGGAAGAATTTCATTGATATAAATTTTATCCGGATATTTTTTAGGAACAGGAAATTCATTTTTATTTCCCGGTGTTAGGATTGGCGTCCATTCCCAATTTTTTCCATCAAAGCTGTAAGAAAAATTTTCCTCCGCTTTATCATAAGAAGCTCGGTCAACTTCTTCGCCCTTGGGATTAAAAAGATAAATAACATCCCAGTCATTATTCAATGAAACGGATTTTTTAATTTCCAAAAAGCCGCCATTCTTTCTGATTATACCTTTTATTTTTTTAGTTTTTCCCACTTTATCCTTGTTATTTCTATCCGCGTCCGCCAACATCCATCCTTCGCCAAGATCAATATCTTTATTGTCCAAGTTATATAGTTCCACATATTCATTGCCACTATCGCTTCCCTCCGGATTTGGAACTATTTCATTAATTCTTATTTTTGAAGAATAAAT
>JAGYNK010000057.1 GCA_018400055.1 Candidatus Moraniibacteriota bacterium | reverse complement strand
TTCCGGAATGACATAAAGGGAATATAAAGAAAAACTATAAACAACGCTGTGAAATCTAACATTAATGAAACATATATTCATAAAAAATAATTTTTTAAAACTTAACTCTTTTTCAGATACATTTATGTATCACTCATTTGATGTAAATTGATACAAAATAAATACTTATAAAACATAATTGGCCTTTTTATTTTTTAGAAGAGTTTTTGCGATAAGTGCTGTTAATAAATTCTAAACCAATCATTAATGTCGCAAAATATACAAAGTGCGACACTATGTATATATTAAATATATATTAAAAAAGCTGCCTCCCTCTTCCCTTTTAGGTTAAGAAAAACAGCTGTATGACTATTTGGAAATAACAATAAAAAATGCACTAAAAATACTGTGAAAGGAGAAAGAAGGACTTTCTCCCGTATTACCACTTTTATTTTCGATGGCATACACTTCTATTCCTGATACTGCAAGTTTATATAATATAATTGGAGATGCAATGTAATTTAATTTTAATATCTGATTATGTTTTTTTTCAGACTTTATTTTTTTAAAGATCTCTATGAAAGTTTTTTGATCTTCTATATTTAACACCTCATCCAGTAAGTCTTCTTGTGTGAAGTTGTAATAAAAAGTCTTGCATAGTAATTCCAAATGTTCTTGTGATAGTTGAATGGAATCTTCCGGCAAATGCGTTAAGGATCTCATATGATTTTCTCCTTAGTGTTTTCTCATTAATTTTTAACACCTAGTAATCCCCTGCCTCTTTCAGTTAAAACAGCAAAAGTTTTACGCCACTTAAAACTTTTTAAATATATACGAACGATACCTTGATTTTCATACTTTCTTAAAATCTCATGCTCTTCATTATTCTTCACTTCCCTTTCTTCAGAAAATTTCCGAAGGATTTCAATATCTTTTTTGGTTTCACAACGACTTCTTTCAGTTGCTGACAATAAAATAAAATTACCCATGACAATCCTCCTTATTTTTTAGAATTACTATTCTTATTGTTTCCCTCTTGTATAATGTTGTCAAAATAACTAAATATAAATACACTTCATGCTCTCTTTTTATACTTTTTTATCGCTTTCCGCAAAGCGTTGATGGCTAATTTCCCGCAATGCCTTTTGGCAGGCGGCAGACCTTCCAGCTCATCGGATATATCCTTCAGGCTTATTTTCATAGCTTGTTCCAATGTTTTGTTCTTGGCTATTCCGGTCATAACTGAAGAAGTGGCAATGGCTGCTCCGCAACCCAAAGTTTCAAATTTTATGTCTTTTATTATTTCCTCTTCCCTCTTGTTTTTTTCAATCTTAATGAACAAGCGCATCAAATCTCCGCAGATTGGATTGCGAACAACAGCTTTGGCGTTGGCGTTTTTCAATTTTCCCCAGTTTTGAGGATGGATAAAATGCTGAATTACTTTTTGTGAATATTGCATAATTTTATACAACTTATAACCCGCAACCTAAATTTCTAAAAATTATACTAGATTATTTTAGAAATCTACTTTCAGTTTAATTTCTTCTCCGTTTCTAATTATTAACAACTCTGCCTGCTCCCCTTTCTTGTAATGACTTACCAAATTAGACAGAGGGTTGTCCAAATTAACTTCTTTTTTATCAATGGCTATGATAATATCGTTTATTTTAATTCCGGCTTTTTCCGCCGAGCTGTTGTCCATAACAGCCAATCCTTGTCTGCCCGAAGGAGCGTAAATTAAAGCGCCTCGATCTCTGTTAACCTTTTCTTTTTCCGCACAAATTTTAGTCAAAGCGCAATAATAAACTCCCAAAGAAGCTCTTTCTTCCAATTTATTTCCAATTGCCAGGTTCAAAGATTCTTTAACCGAATTGGAAGGTATTTGAAAATATTTATCTTGATTGTCTATGGCAATTGAACCGATTATTCCAACCAATTCTCCGCTATAACTTACAATAGGTCCTCCCAAATATTCCGGTTGGTTGGCGAAGCTGGTTTCAAAAACGCCTTCCAATTTTTCAGAAGACGAAACCGTTTTTCCCGACAGATTAAAAGTTCTATTGAATCCGCTCAAAAAACCCGCGGAAAAAATATTTTGATATTCATCAAAATAATTCCCGATGGCGATTATTTTTTTCCCTGACTCAAAATCATCAGAGTTGGCGAAAGAAATAACGGGAAGATTGGAGGCGTCAATTTTAAAATAAGCCAAATCGGTGAATTCGTCTATGTTTAAGAGCTTAGCCTCATATTCGTTCTCATTAAAAGTCCAGATCTTATAACTAGCCTCTTTTTCCAAAATAACTCTTCGGTGAGTTACGATTAATCCGTCGCTGGCAACAATTATACCCAAGCCGCTTTTGATGTTTTTTTCTCCGCCGGACAATTCATTAGAATCGGAATAAGATACCACCTTGACCGTTGCCGTAGCGGCGCGAGAAGCGATTTCATTAATGGAATTTTGTTCCATTATGGTTACTTGTTCCGTTTTATTTATTATAGTCACATTCTCATTCGCCTTTTGGATGAAATTAAGCTTGGAGAAATAATCGTAACTGGTTAGTTTAGGTAAAACAGAGTGGTCTATAATTACCCCTCCTATTCCGCCTATTAAGAAAATAAGCGTCAAAATAAATGCCCATTTGAATATTTTTTTAATTTTTCCCATTTTTTTATCTCGCGATCGCGATCAGATTAAAATTATTTAAATTAAACGCTAGGAAGCCATTTGGAACTAGCCAGAATAAGAATCACAAGAAAACTGAAAAGTATAATATTAGCCATAGCTCTATTTTTGGAAAGTAAATTAAGAAAATGGCTCCGAATCAGATCCCATAGCGCATAATAAAAGATAAGGGCGATTACTCCGGTTGTCAAGTACCCGAAAGGCCAGAAAGTTATCATCCAGGCGATTTCCGCCATTATCATCCCCAATAAAAGGCTATAAGTTAAAACCGGTTTTTGCTGTGATATCCTTATTATTTTAAGGCATTGATAACTAATTGGAAAAGTGGCCCAAAAATACAATAAAATTAAAACCCAAGAATTTATGGCAAAATTAAGGTAAATCCCATAGCTGGATGAGTAAAAAAAGAAAATGGCTGCGATAGCAGAAGCCATAAGCAATCCTGCGGCTGTCTGGTCTTTAATGTAATTTCTCAGTCTATAAGTGCTTAAAAGCGCCAAATAATAAAGGAAAACGCTTAATATGGCAAATAAATGCTTTTCAGCGTAAATATCAATAAAATAAAGAAGAGTGACGGAAGATAGCGATAAAATAGTTGGAACAATCAAAAAAAGCCATCTTTTGCCTATTTTCTTGGAATTCCAAAGAGAAAAAATTGCTAAAGCGATTATTCCCGGAATAAATAAGCCTGGAGAATAAATGATTATTTCCAATCCGGCTAGGAATATCAGAGCGTAAAAAAAGGCTGGAAAATAAAAAAACATGATATTATTATTTCCAATCGCCGTTTTGACAAGCAAACTAACCTCTTAGCAGAAGGACTTTCAGGGTGGTTATTTTTAGTGAAAACGAGATGGCGCGCTTATGATTTTTACTGAAAAATTATTTTATTTTTTTTCAATTTGGCTTTAAGCTTTTCTCCCTCTTTTATTTTTCCTTCAATGATTTTTAGGGCTAATCCGTCCAGTATTTCTTTTTGGATAACTCTCTTGAGGGGGCGAGCTCCATAAGAAGGATCAAAGCCTTTTTGAGTCAGATATTTTTTAACCTCAGATGAGACAAATAAACTGATGTTTTTTTCTTCCAACCTTTCCCGAACTTCCTTTAATTGCAAACCCACGATTTCTTCCAGCATTTTTTTGGTAAGCGGATGAAAGATAATTATTTCGTCCAATCTGTTTAAAAATTCCGGCTTAAAATTTTCTCTCAAGCTGAGCATTATTTTTTCTTTTAAGTCTTTTTCACTGAGAGTATCTTTGCTTCTTTTTCCTTTGAATCCCACTTCTTTCATTTTATAAATTAAATCCGAACCCAAATTGGATGTCATAATAATAACCGTATTTTTAAAATTAACGGTTCTTCCTTTGGCATCGGTTAAACGTCCGTCATCCATAATTTGTAGCAGGATATTAAAAACTTGAGGATGAGCTTTTTCAATTTCATCCAATAAGATTACACTGTAAGGTCGGCGGCGGATTATCTCGGTCAACTGCCCCCCTTCTTCATAGCCGACATAGCCGGGAGGAGAGCCGATAATTTTGGAAGCGGAATGTGCTTCCATATACTCACTCATATCCAGTCTTATTAAAGCTTTTTCATCGTCAAATAAAAATTCCGCCAAAGTTTTAGCCAGCTCTGTTTTTCCCACTCCAGTCGGACCCAAGAAAATAAATGAGCCGATGGGTTTTTCTTCTTCGGACATACCTGCCCGTGAACGGCGAATGGCGTTAGCTACGGAACTTACAGCTTCGTCTTGCCCCACTACCCTTTCCTTGATTTCTTTTTCTATGTCGGCTAATCTTTCCAACTCGCTTTGCATCATTCGCGAAACCGGAATTCCCGTCCAACGGGAAACCACCTTGGCAATATCTTCTTCATCGATTTCCTCTTTTAAAACGGATCCTTTTTCTTGAATTTTATTAAGCTTTTTTTCTTCACTTGCGATTCTTTTTTCTAAATCGGGAATTTTTCCATATCGGATTTCCGCTACTTTATCCAATTCTCCTTTTCTTTCCAGAATTTCCGCTTCCGATTTAAGCTTATCAATTTCCTTCTTGTATTTTCTGATGGAAATTATTAAATCCTTTTCTGTTTTCCATTGCATGGTCATTTTTTTAGATTGCTCTTTCATTTCTGCCAGCCTTTTGTTTATTTGCTCAATTTTCTTTTTGGTTTCTCCGTCTTTTTCCTTTTTTAAAGCTTTTTTCTCAATTTCCAGACGTCGTATATTTCTTTCCATTTGGTCTAATTCCGCAGGCATAGAATCAATTTCCATTCTTAAAGAAGAAGCGGCCTCGTCTATTAAATCTACCGCTTTATCCGGAAGATAACGGTCAGTTATATATCTCTGTGAAAGTTTTACTGCTGCTTGCGCGGCATCATCGGTAATTTTCACTCCATGATAAAGCTCGTATTTTTCTTTGATTCCCCTAAGAATCGCAATGGCGTTTTCCGTGTCGGGTTCACTGACATAAACCGGCTGAAAACGGCGTTCCAAAGCTGCGTCCTTTTCTATATATTTCTGATATTCCTTAAGAGTGGTGGCGCCAATAGTTCTCATTTTTCCTCGAGCTAAGGCCGGTTTCAGCATATTGGAAGCGTCCAGCGCTCCCTCTACGGCTCCGGCTCCCACTAAAGTATGTAATTCATCAATAAATAATATAAACTTTCCCATGGAGCGATCAATTTCCTTGAGAATGGATTTTAAGCGGTCTTCAAACTCTCCTCTGAATTTAGCGCCAGCTAGCAATGATCCCAAATCAAGAGCGATAATCTCCTTGTTTTTCAGATTTTCAGGAACATCTCCGGATACTATTCTTTGCGCCAGGCCTTCCGCGATGGCCGTTTTTCCCGTTCCCGCTTCCCCGATAAGTACGGGATTGTTTTTGGTTCGGCGGCTTAAAACTTGCATAACCCTTCTGATTTCATCATCACGACCGATTACCGGATCCAGTTTTTCTTCTCGCGCCAAGCGGGTTAAATTAACAGCGTATTTTTCCAAAACCTGAAATTTTCCTTCCGGTTCCGGGCTGTCCACCCTTTGTCCTCCCCTCACTTGTGAAAGTATTTTCAAAACATTTTCATAATTTACATTGTATTTTTCCAGCAATTCTTTGGCTTTGGAAGAAATAACCAGAAACGCCAAAAAAAGATGTTCAGTGGAAATAAATTCATCTTTCATTTTATCCATCTCTTTTTCTGCTTGGTCTAAAATTTGTGCCAAAAAAGGAGTAATGTAAATCTGACCCATCACTCCCCCGCTGCTTTGGGGATATTTTTTAATTTCACTATCAATCTCGCTTTTTATTTTTTCCGCATCCGCTTCTATTTTCTTTAAAACGATCGGTACTATGGAATCTTCTTGTGAAATTAAAGCGCTCAACAAATGAAAAATATCCATTTGCTGTTGGTTTTTAGCTAAAGCGATTTCCTGCGCTTTTTTTAAAGCTTCTTGGCTTTTGGCAGTGAGTTTATTTATATCCATAAAGCTTAAAAATTAAATCTTGAAAATAAGACCGTAAAAATTAAATTTTTTTAAATCTTGCATTTCCTTGCATTATTGATTAAACTGAATATGCATTAAAAATAGCATAAGCAAAAATACCACAAAACACTATCACTTGCAGTCAGTGCGTCTTATTAAAATGTATCACGAGCTCGCGCATAATTCAAGCTGTTAATTATTAAAAAATAAAAAGCTTAAATAGCCATATACTTAAAGCATTGCTCTTTAATAAAATAAATATTTTTAGGAAGCTTGCTAAACCCAAAAAAAATAAAACCATAAATTACAAAAGGAGGAAGAAATGATAAAAATAAACGAAGAACCCGGGAATAATACTGATTTTCAATTATTGGCAGTAATTATACCCGATATCGATGAACGCCTTAAGAATATGAAAAAAATAAAGCCAGAATTATTTGAGGAGATCAGACGTCGTGCACGTGACACAAAGGATGGATGGAGACCTCTTCACTACTGGCGAGGTGCTTTATAAGTAAATTGTTAATTTGGGGAGAACAGATAATTCTGACTCCCCGCTTCCTAAAAATATTTATTTCACTGACCACACTTAAATTCTTTTTTTATTATGCTTCAACTGAACTCTATTGTTCTTTAACAAAATATTTTAAGAGGGCTGGATGAAAAACAGGAGGATAAAAATGATAATTAAAACAATAGAAATATCAATAATTTTGCTCGGAATATGTGTAGGATTTTCGGGATATTTTAAATGCGGGTTTTTTATTCTATTATTTGGCATATTCTTAGTTGTGGTAGATTACATTAGATTTATCATGTTTTACAAAAAAATTGGTCAGCTCTTAGGGAATAAACCATGAATATTTATTCCCGCCCTCTTAAAATATTTTGTTTATGGCTATTAGCTTAGTGACGGCGATATTGCTTATTTAATCAAATAAGCAGGCTCATTAAAGAAATCTATATTTTAATCTATATTTCTTTTGTATCATCACTGCTATCATCCCAAGGGCTTTTTTATTTAATTAAAATAAATAACCGAACTTGAGCATAGTCTGTTAAAAAATTTGTAAAAATTTTAAAAAACACAGAAAGATAAATCAAATAACAATATAATATGGATGCGCAAAGCTATATAAATAAAATCACGGATAAATTAAAGCGAGATGAATTTGAGCTAGAAAAAGATAATTTGATGGGAATTGAAATTACTTCTGCTATGAAAAATAAATTCAAATTATCATGGTATAATGAAAAAATGAATTTTTGCATAGTGATTGGAGCAACTAGAAAAATTACAAAGGCTGACATTGAAAATTTCTCAAACCTTGCTCTTGATTATGCATTTAAAAATAGCAAAGGATTGCCCTCAGCTGAAGCAGCGGGAATATGTGCACTTCCATTAATAGTTCCTATATTATTAATTTCTTTCAATGTTGAGGCTGATGCAAAAAAAATTATTGAAAAAAAACCAAAGATGAATTTGGCAAAAACTAGAAGCTGGAGAGAATTTTATATGCCGGTTATTTGCGATCTCAAAGAATCAAAGCTTTACTATTTTAAAAAGACTCCTATTTGGAGGGCACTAGGTTATAAAGCAATCAAAGATATTATAGAAAAATATTTTTTATGAATAGTGTCTCAGATTCTACGCTTTATTTACTTTTTCATTTTTGGTCATTATTTATTTTTTAATCTTCAATCTTAAGATTTGTAGTCCTTATTGTGTAATAAAATTCATTTCTTTAATTTATTTACATTAAATAAAAAATAAAAATATGGAATTAAGCACTTTCACTTGGATTGCGATTTTTGCAATCGGATCGGCTCTGGTCAATAGTTTGGGAATATGGGCTATTTTCAAAAACAAAGAGTGGGCCGAGAAGGCTAAGACATATTTTATGTGTTTTGCGGCCGGAGTTTTGATTTCTGTTCCTTTGATGTTTTCTCTCCCTCAAGCTGTGGAAAAAAATTTCTATGCCGGTTTTTCCGCTCTGTTTGGCTTTTTATTTATGTTTTTTAGCAATAAAATAGTTCAATATAAAACCAAACAAAAAAGTTTGGCTTTCGGCATAACGGCGGTAGAAGGAATAGGCATACATTCTTTCGTAGACGGCATTATTTACACGATAACTTTTAGCGCCAGCGTGGTTACGGGATTCTTGGCCGGAACAGGCTTGGTGATTCATGAATTTGCGGAAGGAGTAATTACTTTTTCGGTTTTGGTTAAAGGAGGTGTAAAGAAAAAAAAGGCGGCTTTTTACGCTTTTCTTATAGCCGCTCTTACCACGCCCGTAGGCGCTTTCGTAGCTTATCCTTTTGTAAGTAGATTAAATAGTTCTTTTTTGGGATTAGCCCTCGGTTTTGTTACAGGCGTTTTGATTTATATTTCAGCTTCTCACTTATTGCCTGAGGCTCAAGAACACAGCAAAAAAAAGTCTACTTGGGCATTTTTAGCCGGAGTGGCACTCGCCTTCTTTATTGTGCTGACAAAAATTATTTAAAAGTTTTCTTATTTCTTTTCTTCCAATTTTACTTTCACTTCTTTCTCTTCTCCTTTGTGCCAGACTTTTAAAGTTACTTCATCACCAACACTGTATTTGATGATGAGGCTGCTCAGCTGGCTTTTTTCGGTAATCTTTTCCCCGTTTATTTCAAGAATTATATCATTTTCTACGATATCGGCTTTATCGGCCGGAGAGCCCGGAACCACTGCCAATTCGGTTATTTTATCTCCTCGCAAAACCAAAGCGCCATAATCAAATGGCAAATCATTCTCTTCTTGTAATGCTTCGTTTATGATAATATAGCGTATTCCCAAAAAAGGTATGGATATTTCTCCTTTCTCTTTTACTTGTTGAATACTTTTCTTAATCTCGTTTATAGGGAGAGCGAATCCGATATTTTCCGCTCCTTGCGCCATAGCTACATTTATACCGATAACTTTTCCGCTTATATCCAAAAGCGGACCACCGGAATTTCCTGAATTTATTGCTGCGTCAGTTTGAATAATATTGGATAAATATTCCGTCTTTCCCCAACCGGAACCGGCTACTAATTCCCTTTTTAATCCGGAGATAATTCCTCGGCTTACGCTGTTGGAAAATTCTCCCAGCGAATTTCCGATGGCAATAGCCGTTTGCCCCACTTTCAACTCATCTGAATTTCCCAATTCTAAAGTGGGGAAATTATCGCCGCTGATTTTTATAATAGCTGCGTCAAGAGAGGGATGAAGAGCTAAGATCTCAGCTTCGTATTCTTTCTCATCATTGGTAATGACTGTATAGTCAGCTTCCGTATCTTCCACGACATGCTTATTGGTGACGATTATGCCGTCGGATGAAATTATGAATCCCGATCCGCCGCCTATTTTTTGCTTTTCAGTTTCTTCTTCTTCCTGAAAATTTCCCCAACCGCGGTTAAAAAAGTCAAAAAAAGATTCCATATCATTATAAGGATTACCAAAAAAACTTTTATATTTGGGAACGTCTTTAGTGATAATAATACTAACTACCGCAGGCGAAACTTTTTCAACCACCTCAATAGTGGCGGATTCTTCCTGGACGGTTTTTAGCTTGTCACCATTCAATAAATCATTTTCTTTTTTATCCCTTTTTAATATTTTTTCAAGAAAAATATCGGAATTTTGGCTTGAAATAAAGCCAAAAACGGATCCAAAAATAGACGATAAAAAAATAGTTAGTATTATTATAACTGTTATATTTTTTTTAGAAATTCCTGTTTTTGTTTCATTTTCTATTTTTTCTTTTACTTCAGTCTTTACTGTATTGTTATTTTTTTCATTTTTAATTTCCATTTTAAAATAATAAGTTAAGAATTAATTCTGTTCGCTCTCCCAAGCTTATTTTTTCAGAGTGAACAGCGCTTAATTTTAACTCTTGTTATATTTTAGATTATAAAATAATTATCTAATTTAATATTGTGAATGATAATAAAAAAACACTTAAAAAATCAAAAAATAAAATCCAATTATATTTAATATTACGTATAAACTTTATATAATATGCAAAACACAGATTATCCCTTGATTAAGTCTGACTTTAAGATTTTGCAACATTATTTATTTTTTCAATCGCCTCTTCTTATTGTCCCTAAATTTTCCGGAAAGACACAAAGGAAAAATTTAAATAACGCCGGAAGCTATTACTACTCAACTTAAAAAATACAACTAAAAAAACCGGAATTTTTAGATACCAGATATTTTTATTTCTAAAAAAGCTCATCTATAAGTTTGTTTGCTCGGATTGTTCTTCAAAAGAAATAGCGTTGGCTGAACAGCTGTTTATTGCTTCTTGACAATCACATTCTCCGCATTCCTCGGCAATAACCTTGGCTTTTCCGTTTTCCAACTTAAAAACATTGGGGCAAAGCGACTCGCAAACTCCGCATCCGATGCAAAGATCCTCATTTACTTTTACTTTTGACATACTTTATATATTTTAATTTTAAATTATAAATATTCAACTTAATTAGTTTAAGAATCAACTTAAAAAAATTGCATTAATCTTTCTTTTTTTCCACAATATCTTTCCATTCAAATATTTTATCTTCAAAAGGCTGCCCTTCCGATAATTTTTTCCTGTCAAAATCCAATTCTTCAATTTTTACGCGGTATTGTCTTAGTTTTATTACTTCCTTTT
>JAGYNK010000056.1 GCA_018400055.1 Candidatus Moraniibacteriota bacterium | reverse complement strand
TATCTTTATTGATAGCGTTAAAAAGCCGCGATTTATTTCTTATGTCATCCTAAACTTGCCTGTCTGTCCAGTAGGCAAGTTTAGGATCTAATTTATATTAAGGCTTATTTTAGATATTGAAACAACTTCAGCCTGACAAAATTTAAAATGAGTTCGTTATTATTATCACCTTATCACCTTTCTTTCTTAATTTCAACCCTTTAAATTTTAATTCTTGGATTTTATTTTTACTGCTTTTGATTGTTTTAATAATTTCTTCAATGTGGCTGTATTCAATATCAATCAGATCCAATTTAATTTTGCAAATAATTTGTCTTAGATATTGTCGCTGAATAGCTGGATGAAGTTTTAAAAATCTTTCCGCGCTAAAAGTAATTTTACTCTTTTTGTTCACATGGGCATTCATTTGCTTTAATATTCGTTCCGTATGAGCAGACAAAAAATCATAATCGTCAGCAATAATCGAAGCTGTATCGGCCAAATTTTTTTTAATATTGGAATTGTAATTTTTTTCCAAATAAGGAATTAATTTATGACGAATTTTATTGCGAAAAATTTTTGTGTCTTTATTGGTTATATCGGTTTGATATTTTAATTTATTTTTTTTCAGATACTCTAAAATTTCCTTCCGGCTGGTATTTAATAATGGTCGGATTAAAAAAAATTTCTCTCCGCCTCTTTGAAGGGGAGCATCTTTAGGTCTCATCGCTTTTAATCCCTGTAAACCCGCTCCGCGCAAGACTCGCATTAAAACTGTTTCAGCTTGATCATCTTGATTATGCCCCACCGCCACTGAATTATATTTTTTTCTTCTTTTGATTTTTTCAAAAAAATCATATCTAATCTCACGCAATTTGTTTTCTAAATTTCCCCCCTTTAAAAAGGATGAGCTTGTGTTTTCTGACTTCCTTTCTTCCCCGAGGGTGGAATTAAGAAGAGATGTCCCAATATCCAGCACATCAATCTTCAGCCCATATTTTCCCGCTAACTTCCTTACAAACTTTTCATCCCCATCCGAATCTTTCCCGCGCAGATGATAATTTACATGCGCGATATGCAATTTAAAATTATATTTAGGCGCTAATTTTACCAAAATATCCAAAAGACAAACACTGTCCGGGCCGCCCGAAACTCCAACAATAATTTTGGAATTTTCTTTCCAAAGATTATATTGCCCGGCAAAGTTTTGAATTTTTTTAATAAGCTTATCCATTTTATATTTCCCCAATGTTCCATTACTGCACGATCGTAGCATAATGGTACATTTAAACATCTTAAAATTTTAATTTCTTTTGCCTGTCTTATTGTGATCGCAGGAAGGCGTATTTATTTAATTGAATTGCGCGGACCTTTTTAGAGGCATCTATAGAGGCATCCATAGATGCCTCTATTTTTAACCGGCTTTATTTTGAATTGTCTTTAATAATCTTCGCTACTTTTAAGACTGTCTCTTTTAATTTTCCCTCTTCATTTTCCACGACATAATCAAAGGCGCTTTTATTTTCAAACCAGCCTTTGGCATAATCTATTCTTTGTCGCACAAATTCTTCTGATACCTTGCCTCTATTCTTGATTCTCTTTTCAATAATATCTAAAGGAGCGTTAATTAATACAGCGGGTATTTCCGGCATAATTTTTTTAAGGTTCAGCACCCCTTTATAATCCACCTTCCAGATAACAATCTTATCGCTGTTTTTGGCGCGCTTAATTTCTTTATGCGTTACTCCGTAGAAATTATGTTTATCTTCCTCGGCATATTCAAAAAACTCACCCCTTTTTATCCCTTCCCTGAATTTTTCTTTGGAAATAAAATAGTAAGGCCGTCCCTGTCTTTCTCCCGCGCGCATTTCCCGGGTAGTGGTGGTGATAACCCTTTCAATATTAAAATATTTTTTCAGTCCCTCAATAACCGAATCCTCTCCGGCCCCTGACGGTCCGGAAATAATAAAAATGTTTGATTGCATAAAAATTGCTTTAAATCAAAATTATTTCTATAATTGAATTATAGTCATAAATTTTTAAAAAGAGCAAAGTAATTATTATGATTAATGAATCAATAGCCAATATACCAACTAGTAAAGAGCCAAGTAGCTTAAGAATAGTTGACTTTAAAAAAAGAAATAAAGAAAGGCCTCCTACTACTAAGCGTATAATGTATGGAAAATTTATTGAAAGAATAGCTAAAAAAATGGGATGTGCTGAAAAGCATGGTAGAATTATAAATTTACACACTGGAAAAATTTCAGACGGTAATTTATGCGAAGAAGCCGTTTTAGGCAAGTGCAACATAAAAAGAAATGAAATGATTCCCGTGCCTGCATCCAATTTAAATCCAATTATTCGTAAACAAGCTGAAAATGTCTTATTTAAATTTACTAAAAACCATCAGCCCAAAGATAATGAATCAAAAGTAATCACGCGCGTTAAAGAACTTATTCAAGAAAAGACAGGGCCGATAGCGGAAAATCATGGACAAGAAATAAAACAAGTGAAATTTTATACCGCTGTAGGATCGCCATTGGACTATCTTTATGGCATAGACGGATGGATTGAAATCAGAACCATTAACGGATCCACGGAAAAAATAACTTTTGACTTAAAATCAGGAAACAGTAAAAAAATGGAATATGATAAACAAGCAGACCTCTTACTAAAAATAGATGACCATAAAATAGAATCGATGCCCCAAGAAACCCTAACGCAACTATTTAGATTTGTAGATGAGGTTTCAGATGTGTACGAAGATAGGCTGAAATAAAACTAAAGATATGAATTTTAGATAATAAATTACTTAGCAACTTTTTTCTTCTTCTCTTCCTTCCTCTTTTCCTTTTCAGTCTCAGATTTTACTGATTTTTTATCGTCTGTCTTTTTAGACATTTTATCTTTTACTAATACTAAACCCATTCTGTGATCTTTAGGTTCAATGGAGAGTATTTCCCATTGATAAGAATCGCCTTCTTTTATAACATCTTCCATTCTTTTTCCCGGATACATTTCCTGAAATTCGCTTATGTGCGCCAAGCCGTGGATATTTTTGTCCAAATAAACAAAAACTCCGAAACGGTTAATTTTATCCACTTTCCCCTTAACTACATCTCCCACTTTATATTTTTTATTGACATTTTCCCAAGGATCTTTTTCCAAGGCTTTCATGGAAAGGGAAATGCGTGTGTCGTTAATTCCTATAATTTGGGCCTTAACGGTGTCTCCCTTCTTTATGATTTCTCTGGGATCGTTAATTAATTGCCAAGCTAGCTCTGAAATATGAACTAATCCTTCCAGTTGGTCTTCTTCTTCGCCTTTCTCTTTCTTGGATGGAGGAAGAAACTTCACGAAAGCTCCGAAATCAACCACTCCGCTTACTTCGCCTTCAACAATGTCTCCTTTTTTAAGATTGGAAACAACCTCTTTCTCTTCGTCGCTCATAACCGCTTTCTCGCTGACAATTAATTTTTCTTCCTCTCTGTCGGCGCTGATAATTTTTACTTCAAGCTCTTGACCAATTAAGTCTTTTAGCATTTTCAGTATTTTATTTTTATTTCCGTCTTCCACGCGAGGATAATTTTTACTGGAAAGCTGAGACACGGGCAGAAAGCTTGAAATCCCGTTCACTTCAACCATCAGACCTCCGCGATTGGCGTCAATAACTCTGGTTGTGATGGTTTCCTGAGCGTCCTTTTTATATTCTATGTCTTCCCAAGCCTTTTCGTAAGAAGCCTCTCTGACGGAAAGTTCCCAATATCCGTTTTCTTCTCCCATTCCGGTTAAAGTTGCGCTAACTTCGTCTCCCTTTTTTGGTTTTTTTCCATCGCTTAATCCGTCTTTCATTTCTTTTCCCATAACTATTCCCGTTCCGATAGGACCTAAATCAAGCAGAACATAACTGGAAGAAACTTCAATCACTTTTCCCTTTACGACATCTCCTATTTCCGGAATTTCCATCGGGCTTTCTTTCATCAGTTCTTCCATAGAAATTTCATTCTTTAATTTTCCATCCCCCTTTTCTTTTTTTTGGCTTTTTGCCGCTTTCTCCTTATCGCTTGCCTTTGTCTTAATCTTAGATGAAGTAACTCTGCTCTTGTCTTTTTTTGCTTGTTTTTTACTGTTTACTTCCATTTTATCCACTTCTTCTGCCAATTTGTCTAAAATATTTTTTTTACTAGCCATTTTATTAATTTCTAACCTTTAAGCAGAAACGCCCACTGCTTTTTAAATAATTAATTGGCGCTTTAAAACAAAAAATCTCCTACCAAATAGGAAATTATCAAGAAAACCCAAGAGATTAAATCATCTCTATTTATTAAATTTTCTTAATAATTACGCTATTGATAAGTGTAGCTTATAAATTTATTTTTGGCAAGAGTCTCGTTATAAATTAGGCTAAACACAACTTAATTAAGTTTTTTGTAAATATAAAAAAGGTGGAAAAAATAAAAAAGAGAAATTAATATTAAATCGTTTAGCGCTTAATCGATTGTGAATCCAATTGATTTTTTTATTTCCCTTAAACCTCGACAATTCGCTTTTAATATGCTAATCTGAATATATTGGAAAATTTAATTTAGTTTACGTAAAACTGCGAGTTTTTCTAAAATACGAATAGTGCGAGAAAAATATAGAATAAAAATCCTTTTCAAGCTGTCTCTATAAAGAAAGAAAAAACATTTTCGTAATTTCGTAAAATTCGTAATTCGTAGGAGTCTATGAACATTCAATATTACGGACATTCTTGCTTTAAAATAACTACCAAGCCGGCTGGTCGGGCTACCGAAGACGTTGTGATTTTTATGGATCCTTTTGATAAATCTATCGGACTTAAACCTCCCTTCGGACAAGCGGACATTGTTTTTGTTTCCCATCATCATCATGATCATGACAATGTAGCCGCATTAAAAGGAAATCCTGTTGTTATTGACACTCCGGGAGAATACTCCATAAAAGGGATTAACGTTATTGGCATAGATTCTTTTCATGATGAAAAAGAAGGGGTGGAGCGAGGGCGCAACACGATTTTTGTTTTGGAAACTGAAAATATCAGATTGTGCCATCTGGGAGATTTGGGTACCGATCTTAATCCGGGGCAGTTGGAAAAAATAAACGGCATAGATGTTTTATTTATCCCCGTTGGTGGCAAATATACTATTGGCGCGGAAAAAGCGGC
>JAGYNK010000055.1 GCA_018400055.1 Candidatus Moraniibacteriota bacterium | reverse complement strand
TATCTTTATTGATAGCGTTAAAAAGCCGCGATTTATTTCTTATGTCATCCTGAACTTGTTTCAGGATCTAATTCATATTATGTTTATTTTAGATGCTGAAATAAATTCAGCATGACAAAATTTAAAATTATTTTCATTATTCTCACTATTTCACAATCTCGTCAATCTGCTTATATAATTCTTCCAGACCGCCATTATTGTTAATGATTATATCCGCCCGGCTTTCCAATTCTTTAATCTTTACATCGGCCTCTCCTTGATTGTCTTTTTTAAATTCTTCAAAAGTTTTATTTTTTTCGTCCGGATTTTCTCCTCGCTTGATTATTCTCTCGTAACGTTTTTCTATATCCGCCTTAATAAAAACCAATTTAAATTCCGGGAGTTCTGCCAAATATTTTATGTCCTCCGGCCTTCTTACTCCGTCCACCGCAATTATTTGATTCTTATCATTTTTTATATCTTCCAGAATAACTTTCGCCAAAGTATCCTCGCCAAAATTCTGCCTAAGCGCGGTGGAAAGATTCTGCATATTTTCTCGGCTATGCTCTATGTACAGCCTGTTTAAAATATCCCGCAACATGGTAGAAAAACGATGAGAAGAAGCGCCATGCTTTTCTATTAAATATTTCGCCGCAGTTCCTTTACCGCTGGAAATTTCACCCGCCAAACCTAAAATTATTTTTGACATAAGTTTATTTTATTATTGTTTTAATTCCATATTGTTCCATGTCATCCAATAAATCATTCTTCCTCCAATCCTCAACCCAATCGGCTATTTTATATTCCTTAAGGGAATTATCTTTCTGATTGGAAATCAATTTTCTGATTCCCGCGTTAACAATCATTTTTTTGCAAATAAAGCATGGATAAGCGTTAATAACTTCCGCCTTCCCGTCCTCGTCCAATTTTTCAGAAAAAAGATACATATCCGCTCCGTAAATGCTTACACCGGAACGGGCCGCGTTAATAATCGCATTTTGCTCGGCGTGGACGCTGCGACACAGCTCGTATCTCTGTCCGGAAGGAATGCCCAACTCGCGCCGCAAGCAATTGTTTCTTTCAAAGCAATCTTTCGTTTTTCTTGGCGCTCCCACATAACCGGTAGAAATTATCTGGTCATCTTTAACAATTATCGCGCCGTGACGCGCCCGAAAGCAAGAAGTCCGCGCCGCCACTTCGCGAGCTATGTTCATATAATGCTGCTCCTTTGAAATTCTTTTCGGTGCCGCTTTTTTTCTTTTGGTTTTATTTTCCATTGTTTTATTTTTTGCTGTATCTTTCATTATACAACCGTTTTTCCTTGCAGACTAGTTTTAAAGATATTTAAATTCACCGAATCCGACAACGAATTTAATTATTAATCTTACTCATAACCTCGTCTGTCTTTTCCAGCAAATATTTCAAATCTTTTTCATTGTCAATTATAAAATCGGCCTTCTCTCCTATTTCTCCAATGTGCTTTTCTGTTTTATTTCGGTCAATTTCCTGAAATTTTTTAAAACTCACTTTATCATCTGTCTTTTCTCCTCTGTTTCTCACTCTTTTCCAGCGTAACTTTTGGTTGGCGCGAATATAAATGATATAACTGCGAGTATATGATTTTATGAAATGAAAATCTTCCCAAAATCTTATTCCGTTAACCATAATAAGTCCTTTGCCTTCGTCTATTCTTTTTCTTAAAGCGCGAGATAAAACATCGCTGCCAAATCTCTGCATAAACAAATCGGCCAACCACTGCTGGTCCTCCTTGGAAAACTTGTCAAAATAAATGGAAAGTGTTTCTTTCAACGGATCAGCGAAACGCATTAATTTGGCTTTATACTTTTTTTCCAAATACTCGGCTACCGTATCCTTACCCGACCCGGTGGCTCCCACTAAACCTATCACGATTCTTTTTCTTGCCATAACTTTATTTTTGCATTTTAATTTAATTCAAGTCGTTTAAGCTCACAAAATCGCTTAAGACTTGAAAAATAAAAAAATAAATAGCTTAAATTTATATTTTATAATTCTTTGCTTTCTTCTTTTTCTTCTTCGCTTTCAATCCACTGTGAAGCCTCCTGAGAAATCAAACTGCGCAAATTTCCGGACGCCAGATAAATATTTCGGCTTCCTTTCTTTTTTATGTAAAAAAGTTCGGGTAAGCTTCCGGACTTGCCTATAAAGAAAACGTAATCTTTTCCATTCTGATTAAAGGTTAGAATATAAACCTCCTCTTTGCTGATTCCGAAATTTTCGTGGTTGTCAGGATTTTTGGAGGCGACTTCCTTTATTTTAACCTCCGCTATGCTTTTAAAAAAAGCGCCGATTTTTTCAGGCAAAGCTTCTTCTCCGTTAATTTTCCATAATTCGCCTTCGTAACTGAAAGCTTTTTCTTCATCTCCTCTTTTAATGTTGAACCTTTTGACCGAATCTTCCGTAAAGTCAGCCAGGTTAAAATCAGCCGTGGTTTTAAACTTACTTTCTGAAGAAGATTGGTTTAAATAATGAAAACCGACGACTATCGCCAGGAGACCGACAAAAATAATGAGAAGTGATTTTATTGTTTTGGAATTCATAAAATTTATCTAACCCTCTATTCCTCTTTGAGGAAGAGATTAAGAGGTGGTGCATTGTTCTAAAAAACTTTTTCCCGCATTCTTTTACGACGATAAATTCTAAACACACCCGCCGCTAAAGGAATTAAAAAGGCCGCGCTCATATTTCCAAGCTTTACCGTATTCATCTGGGACTCATTTTCAAATAAAAGCTTCCTCTCAGGATTGCTTTTAAGCTGAATTCCGGCCAGGGACTCTTCTTGTGCCAACCAAGAAAGAGACTCTATTCCAAAAGCTAAATTTTGCGGTGAATTCTCTACGAATTGATCCGTTAAAAAATCTGAATTTCCCACCAGCACGATTCTGGTTTTTTTTATCTCTTCAGCGTTACTCTCGCCGTCTTTAACAAGGCTTGTAGCTACAATTTTTTCACCTAAGTTCTCTTTGGAAAAATCCTGCTCCGGAGTTATGAGAAATTTTTCTTTTTGCTCTCCTCCAAATTTGGTAGTTTTTAAAAGATTTGTTATAGCAATTCCTTCTTCTTTAATTTTATTTTCATCGGCGGAAATTGAACTTGCCCACGGCATAACTACGCTTTCAATTTCAGCCATAATGGGAGAATTCTGTTCGGCTTTAACCGCCCTGATCCAAAAAGGATACGGCATCAGATAACTGAATCCTCCTTGACTCCCAAAGTTTACCGTTTCATTGGATTTAATGTCAAAAACAATATTTTTATCCGCTTTTAATCCGTAATTGCTTTCCAAAAAATCCGATAAATTTTCTTCATTGGCGGAAGCGCTCAAAGTTTGAACGCTTACCGTAACCGGATTAACTAAAAACAGCGCTGAACCGCCTTCATTTAAAAATTTTTCTATTACGGAAATATTCTCTTCCCCGATTTTTTCCGTAGGCCCGGCAATTACAATAGCCGATATATTTTCGGGAATTTCCAGTTCGCCCTCTTTTTTCATATTTTCTTCTTCTCCTTCAGTATTATCCGCTTCCGTGTTTTCGCTTTCAACCGTTATCTCTTCCACTTCAAACTGCTTTTCCAACTCTCCCTTCAACGCCCTGAAATTCATAGAAAGATTCTTTCCCCCATAGCCTGATACAAAGCCGATTTTCTTCTTATCTTCGGAAGTGAGTTTTTTTATAAAGCCGGTCAACTGATATTCCAAACTGCCGACGTCCTGAATAAAAGGAATGGCCTCATTTTCTCCTCCGTAAGAAACAGCCAGTCCAAGATAACCACTTTTCACTTGAAATTCTTCCTGACTGACAACATTAAATCTGACTTTTTGAATTCCTAAAGATTCCGCTTCTTTTTCCGCTTCAGAATCACGGTCCGGATACTTATAATTGACTTTTATATTTCCCCTCCCTGATATTTTATAATCCGAAATTACGTCTTTCGTGTCGCGAAGAACCGTTTGAAGTTGGGCCGGAAGCTCTTCGGAACTGAAAAAGTATATATTGACCACGTCGTTTAAATCACTGAGAATTTCTTGCGTTGTTTCGGTTAATGTATAAGCCTTATTCTGAGTAAGATCGATTCTCCCGGGAATGCGCGCGCCTATAACATTGGTTAATACCGCAATGCCGATAATAAGCGCTACGCCCAACCGGCAATTTTTATAAGCAGATTTGTCCGTGCCAAATCTCCTTTTAACGAATTGAAGATAGGCCAAACTTAAAAAGGAAACGGTCATGGACACAAAATACCAAAGATCGCGCGAATCAATCACTCCTCGCGACATTGATTCAAAATGAGACAAAACTGATAATTGTTCCGCATACAAAGACAGCGACAAGGGAAGTCTGTCCGTTATCATGCCAAAACCGGCGGATATCAGAATAAAGCTTCCGACCGCCGTCGCCAACAAAGAAGAAATCTGACTGGAAAAAAGACTGGAAATAAATATTCCCAGAGAAATTAAAACTATGCCCATAAGAACACCGGCTAGATATTGTCCAATCACGACTCCCCAATCAAGATTGCCGAACTTGGAAAAACTCCAAGCTATGGGAAAAACAAATAAGAGAGCAATGACCACAAATAAAACACTTCCCAAAAATTTCCCCGTTAAAAGCTCCCAGTCATTAATCGGACGAGTCAACAAGAATTCCAACGTGCCTTCATTCTTTTCCTGAGAAACACTGCCCATCGTAATAGCCGGTATTAAAAAAAGAAAAAGCCAAGGAAGAATACCGAACAATGAACGCAGAGATGCCTCTCCAATAAGAAACGCTCCGCGGAAAAACAGAAATTCCCACAGAACTAAAAATCCGATTAGCACGATATAGGCCGTAGGATTGTCAAAATAACCGCGTAATTCTTTTTTGGTTATGGTTAAAATATTTTTAATATTTTTCATGATTATTTTTTATAAAAAATACGCTTTAAAAGCTTTCACATTTTGAAAAAACAAGAAAAGGTTTTCAAATAAACGCTTAACTTACTTTGTTAAACTGCGGAAAATATCTTCCAGTTTACGTTCTTTCTCTGATAATTTCCAAATAACCCAGTGGCGCTCACTTACTAAACGAGAAATATCTGGTTGAATTTTTACAGAACTTTCTGCAACAACCTCAACTTGAATTCTGTTATTTTCACTGCTTTTAATTTTAACATTTTTCACACCGTTTATATTTTTAAGCGCCGACTCCACTCCGTTTCCTTCAATATCCAAAAAAATGGATTGCCTGTTCTTGTCTTTCTGGGAAAGTTCATCGGTTGTTCCGTCAGCGATAATTTTCCCTTTGTTTATAATCAGCATGCGATCGCATATGGCGGAAGCTTCCTGCATCACATGCGTGCTGATAATAATAGTGTGGTCTTTGGCCAATTTCCTGATAAGCGATCGTATTTCGGCGCGCTGGTTAGGATCAAGTCCTTCCGTCGGCTCATCCATAATGATAATATCCGGTCTGTGAAGAATGGCGGCAGCAATTCCCACTCTCTGCTTATAACCTTTAGAAAGTTCCTTGATGGAACGGTAAAAAATTTCCTTGATGCCTGCCGATGAAACTGCAAACTCAAAAGCTTCTCGCTTATCTTTCTTTGAAACACCATTAAGTTCAGCGGAAAAATCCAAGAATTCTGAGACAAGCATATCTTTATATAAAGGATTATTTTCCGGAAGATAACCGATTTGCTTTTGCGCCTCAATTACATTGTCTCCGATTGATTCTTTTCCCAAACTCACTTTACCGCTATCGGCTGAAATAAAACCGGACAAAATGCGCATAGTCGTTGTCTTCCCTGCGCCGTTCGGCCCGAGAAAACCAACCACCTCTCCTTTTTTTACTTCAAAAGAGATATCGTCCACGGCCTTAACAGAGTTAAAATATTTTGTAAGATTTTCAACTTTTATCATAACTCTTAAATAATATAGTATTGTTTTATTTTTTTCAAGTCTTGACAGAAGCCAAACAATATTATATTAATTTATTTTTCCTTTAGCTAAAAAGCCACTCCGCAGAGTAGCTCTTTTTGTTATCCAAATTTATTAATCCCTAATTACTAGTTACTAATTACTAGTTACTAACCTTAATTCCCACTCCCATAGTGGAACAAACGGAAATTCCCCCGATAAATTTTCCCTTGACTGAAGCGGACTTTGATCCTTGCACCGCTTTAATGAAAGCATTCAAATTCTTTTCCAGTTTTTCACTGCCAAAAGATACTTTACCGATTACTTGATGAATATTGCCGGTATTGTCATTCTTAAAACT
>JAGYNK010000054.1 GCA_018400055.1 Candidatus Moraniibacteriota bacterium | reverse complement strand
TCCGGAAATTATAAAATAAAGAGGAAATATGGAAAAAAGAAACAGTAGTTTACGAAGCGACCATTCCATATTTTGAGAAACCGCCAAAGAAAAGGCGCTTAAAAACAAAAAGGAGATAATTAAAAATGTTTGGATTCTCGGAATAATCATTAATTTTTTATTTTTAATTGCCGAGGCAAGCCAAAACAAAAAAAGAATTAAAATTATTAGCCTTCCGGACGCCAAGTCAATTCCCTCAGTCGGATTCAGGGCCAATTGAAAAGGAAGATACAGACAAAGAAATAAAAATAATTTATAAAACATAATTTTTGGCTTATATAAACATTTTAGATGAGTAATCGTCGCGAAGCAACTATTTAAAACAGCGGATTAATTTCCGCTGTTTTTTATGGACTGTCAAAATTTTTGATTTCTATCGGATCGCCAATTTTCACCCAATAGAATATTTTTTTAGCATCACGCATTAGCAAACGGACGCATCCATGAGAAGCCGGCCGGCCGGGTAAGGATTGTTGATGAATAAAATGTCCAGCGCAGGAATAGTTTATTGAATAAGGCATGGGTGAATTATTATGTTTCTTGGAAGAATATTCTTTAGCTTTCCATATAGCCTTATATTTTCCTTTCGGAGTCTCGTGTCCTTTTTTTCCCGAAGATATCGGTCCCCAAAATAAAAGTTTTCCTTTTTCATAAGCGCCGAAATACTGAATGTCTAAAAAAACACATAGGATTCTATTAAAATCTTCTGCTTTAATTAAGTTTTTCGGCACCGGACAAAATCTCAGAGCTTTTGCTAAATTGTTGGGAATAAAAATTGTTTTTCCAAGAATTAAATGCTTTTCATCAATTCTGTTAACCTTTTTTATTATTTCCCAATGTTTTTCGGGAGCAATTTTCCATAAAGTGTCTCCTTTAGCGATTCTATAGGGTTTAAGTCCTTCTATTTCCTGCGAAGAGACAATGCTGAGACTGAATAAACAGAGTATAAAGCTAAAAATAATGAAATATATTTTTTTCATTTAAAAGCCTCCTTTTTTAAAGAACTCCGTGATAGATTATTGTAATTGTAGGCGAAATTTTTTATGCTTGTCAAATTATTTAAATTATTTTTATTTCTTGATATATTTACAAATTCAAGACCGTAAAAAAATGATTGATTTTAGTTTAAATGGGCTTAATCATTATTTCACGGCCATGAGATAATGATTGAATTTATTTTTAATCTACGCTTTTTATGCTAAGCTAACCATAATATGATTAAACAAGCAATAGAAAAATCTTGGCAAGTCTTTAGGGCTTCTCTTCCTATAACGGTGGGGATTTTAATGATTATAAGCCTACTAAATGCTTTTTTAAAAGATTGGTATGCAAAAATATTTGTCGGAAGCCCCTTGATAGACCCGCTTATCGGAGCATTGGCCGGCAGTGTTTCTTTCGGTATTCCTATAACTAGCTACATAGTTGGTGGAGAATTACTCTTGCAAGGAGTAAGTTTACTGGCTATTACGGCTTTTATAATGGCTTGGGCAACCGTAGGAGTGGCTATGCTCCCACTGGAGGCAATGTATCTTGGAAAACGATTCGCTTTTTTGCGGAATGGAATAAATTTTATTTTTTCAATTATTATTGCCATTCTAACCATTTATACTTTAAATATACTAAATGGAATCTAGTGATACCAATTCGAGGTCTTATGCGTTTGACTTTCTGTCATTCCGAGCTTGTCGAGGAATCCCATTATTTAAGACACTAGCAATATTATTCCGGGATCCTTCACTGCGTTCAGGATGACATTATGAGATAAATGCAAGCCTTAAAATGTAAATAACACTGATGAATTTTATAGTTAAAAATAAATCAAAGAAAAAACTTTCCGGCGGGATGAAATTTTTTCTAGCTGTTTTGGTTATATATTTTATTTTCGCTTTATTTGATGTTGAGGCTGTAAAAATGGCTATGATAAATTTTTTGCAGATGATTTGGAAAATTATCCCGATTTTACTTATTGTATTTTTAGCTATGATTTTAATCAATCTTTACTTCACTAAAGAAAGAACGGAAAAATATTTTGGAAATCAATCAGGAATTAAAGGTTGGATCTACGCAATTGTTTCGGGCATTCTTATTTCCGGACCTCCTTATGTTTTATATCCGCTATTGGGAGAATTAAAAAAACACGGAATGAAAAATTCTCTATTGGCCGTGTTTTTATACAATCGTAATGTTAAAATTCCCTTTGTTCCGGTCATGGTCTATTATTTTGGTTTGACATTCACTGTAATCATGTCTTTTTATATTATATTTTTTTCAATTCTAAATGGAGTTTTGGTCGGAGTATTAATAAGAAAAAAATAGAATATTCAATAAAAATTCAGTTGCTCTTGACAAATTATACTTATGGGTATATACTCATAAGTGTAACTAATTAAAAAGCTAAATATAAAATAATCATAATTTGTTTTATGTTTAGCAAAAAATATATGCCTAATAGAGACAAAACGGGTCCCCAAGGCAAAGGGCCTAGAACCGGACGAGGAATGGGAGATTGCGGAAGTAATAAAGGCAGTCAACCAACCGGAAGAACTGGAATCAGGCAAGGTTTAGGCGGAAGGCCTAACCGAAGAGGCGATGGCAGAGGATTAGGAAAAAACAGAAGCATCTAGAGATAAGTCGGGGCGGTTCGTTTTCGGCGAGCTGCCTCGGGTTTCTTATTTTTTTAAAAACAACCTTTTTAATTTAATGTCAAAAAAATGAATGAAGAAAATAAAAGATTGGGGCGTCCGCGAAGGCGAAGGCGCATAAGATTTAATCACCAAATAAATTATTACAAACCGCAGGGAGTACCTCTGCGGAATTTAGCTGTGGAAGAAATTTCCATTGAGGAGCTAGAAGCTTTAAGGTTGAAAAACATTGATAATTTAGATCAAAATGAATGCGCCGAAAAAATGAATATTTCCCAAAGCACTTTTCAGCGTCTGTTATCAGAAGCTTATAAAAAAATCAGTCGGGCTTTAATTGAGGGAAAAGCTATAAGGGTAACCAGAAGCTAAAATTTTTAAAATAAAAAACCGAACGTTAATTCCAGTAAGTTTTTTAAAAGGCGGGGGAAAATTTAAATAACGCCAAAAACCAGCCGGAAGTTTAATGAAATAAATTTTACCTAAACCCTAATAATAAACCGGACTGGTAAAACAAAAAAGACACAACCCAAGCAATTATTACCGTAGCTATAATCTGTGCCAGCGTAAATTTCCAACTGCCAGTCTCCTTTTTAATAACCGCTATCGTAGCAACACAAGGAACATATAAGAGAATAAAAATCAAAAAAGAAAGAGCGCCCAGCGGCGTAATGTAATGGGGAATAACAGAGAGAAGCTCTTCGCCGGCGACGCCGTAAAGCGTCCCCAAAGTTCCAATAATAATTTCCCTAGCCGCCACCCCGAATAACAAAGTCACTGCAAATGTCCAATGTCCGAAGCCGAGTGGTTCAAAAACACAAGAAATTTTTTCTCCAATAATTCCTATAATGGTTTCTCGAGAACCATATTCAACTCCCGCCGGTAAACTGGCCAAAATCCAGACAATAACAACAGCGGAAAAAATTATAGTGCCGGCTTTTCTGATGAATAAACTGGTTTGATGCCAGGCATGTTTCAAAACATTAACCGTCGTAGGCATTCTGTATAGCGGCAATTCAATAATCAGGGCTTTTTCCTGATTATTTTTAATAAACTTTGAAAGGGTCAGACTGGCTATAAGAGCGATGAAAATTCCCAGAAGATAAAGAAACATAACGATGCTGACCGCGTTTTTTGGGAAAAAAATGGCGGAGAATAGAGCGTAAGTGGGTAGTTTGGCGCTGCAGGAGATAAAAGAATTGGTAAATATGGCAATCATCCGTTCTTTTTTATTGCGTATTATTCTGGTGGCCATAATAGCCGGAACATTACAGCCAAATCCCAAAATCATTGGAATAAAAGTCCGTCCGGAAACACCAAAAATTTGAAATAACCTATCTATTAAAACTACCGTGCGAGATAAATATCCACTGTCTTCAAGTACGGCGATAGCCATGAAAAGGAAAAAAATAAGAGGTATAAAAGCGATCACAGATCCCACGCCGCTCAATATTCCCTCAACTAAAAAAGAAATGAAAAAGTCCGGCAGATTTAAATGACTAATCAGCTCCCCGAAACGTCCGAATAAGGTTCTGATAAAATCAACCAAGGGAATTGAAATAGAGAATGATATTTTAAACATTAAAAAAATAACTGCCAGAAAAACAGGGAAAGCGGTATATTTGTTTAAAATAACAGAATCAATTTTTTCCGTTTTACTTTTTTTTCGGCTAGCTGAATAGAAGCGGCTTAATTTGTTTTTGATAAAATCAAGGGATTGGCGATGACTTATCTCCTTATCATTTTTTAATAACTTACTGAAATAACTCGGCTCTTGGAAGGTTTCTCCGGAAACGTGAATAATTTTTTCCAGCAATTCCTCTTTATTTTCTCCGGTATTGGCTTCTATGGAAACAATGGGAATTTCCAGCGCTTTTTCTATTCCCGCTCTATCAATTTTTATACCTCGTCCGGTCGCTTCCCGGTTGAAATTAAAAGCTAGAATAACACGCTTTTTTAGCGCCAAAAGTTCCAAGGTTAAAAGAAGATTTCTTTCCATGGCGTTCACATCAACAATTTGAACAATTACATTGGAATTACGGCGAGCAACAAAATCTCGGGATACTTTTTCTTCGCTGCTGTAAGGACAGATACTGTAAGTCCCGGGCAAATCCACAATCTTAATTTTATTATTTTGAAAAATAATTTCTCCTTCCTTTTTTTCCACTGTTTTTCCAGGCCAATTACCCACATGCAAACTGGAGCCGGTCAAAGAATTTAAAAGAGAAGTTTTTCCCGTATTGGGATTTCCAATTAAACCAACTGTGATTACATTTTTATTTCTGGTCATCTTGTTTTAAATATATTTTTTTGGCGGTACGGTTTCTTATGGCTATATAAGTGTTTAAGCATTGATAAATTCTGGGACAGCCCAAAGGAGTCTCTCTTACAGGAATAACTTTGACGCCTTCAATTAATCCGAAATTATG
>JAGYNK010000053.1 GCA_018400055.1 Candidatus Moraniibacteriota bacterium | reverse complement strand
AATTACGAAATGATTAATCCTATTGTCATTGCGAGAAATGAAGCGAGCTTTAGCGAGTGGAATGGCGAAGCAATCCCGTTATACTAGGGCTGATGATAATAACTCCGGGATTGCCGCGCTTCGCTACATTTCATTTCGCTTCGCTCGCAATGACGAGAAAAGTATAGCCTGTCATTGCGAGGAGGAACGACAAAGCCTGCCTCGTCTGCCTCTTCGGCGGACAGGTCGGCAGGCAGGCAATCCCGTTATATTGACGCTATGATACTAACCCTGGGATTGTCACGGAGTTTATCTTGTTGAATAACGGGACTCGCCATGACATTTCGTAATTCATACGACTTAAATCATTATGAAAGTTGAAATTAAAAAATTGCCCGGATCGGAAATAGAAATTAAAACATCCATTTCGTGGGATAAATGGAAAGATTTTTTGAATTCGGCTGTGGCGGATATTTCTAAAAATATTAAAATCAAAGGTTTTCGGCCGGGAAAAGCGCCTAAAGAAATAGTGGAGAAAGAAGCGGGCAAAGAATCTGTTTTAAACGAAGCGTCAAGAAAAGCCATTCAAAAAGATTATCCGAGAATTTTAATTGACAATAAAGTAGAAGCTATTGGAATTCCTCAAATAGAAGCTTTAAAAGCGGAGGAAGGAAGCGATTTGGAATATAAATTAAAAACGGCTGTTATGCCGGAAGTTAAATTGGGACCGTGGCAAGAATCTGTTAAAAAAATAAATGAAAAATATGCAGATTTAAAACATGAGGTTACGGAGGAAGAAATAGAGAAAGAGTTAAAAAGATTAGCCAAAAGCAGAGCAAAAACCGTAACAGTAAATCGGGAAGCGCGGAAAGGAGACAATGTGGAAATTAATTTTCAAGTTTTAAGAGACGGAGTGCCGGTGGAAAATGGTACAGGCAGAAAACATAATTTAATTTTAGGCAGTGGCACTTTTATTCCAGGATTTGAAGATAATTTAATGGGTTTAAAAAGAGGCGATAAAAAGGAATTTGAGCTTGAATTTCCAGAAAATTACAACAATGACTTATCAGGAAAAAAAGCTGTTTTTAAGGTAGAAATGAATTTAGTGCAAGAAAGGGTAGTTCCTTCTTTGGATGACAGTTTTGCCGGTTCCCTGGGAGAGTTTAAGAATTTGGAGGAATTAAAGAAGAGCTTAAAGGACGGTTTGAAAAAAGAAAAAATTAGACAGAAAAAGGAAGAAAGGAGAGCTGAATTCACGGAAGAGTTAATTAAAAAAACGGAAGCGGAAATCCCGAAGATTTTAATTCAAGAAGAAATAAAAAAGATGTCAAGCGAATTTGATATGCAGGTGCGTTCAACGGGGATGGATCCGGAAGATTATCTGAAACGAATAAATAAAAATCGACAGGAGCTGGAAAAGGCTTGGGAGCCGCAAGCGATAAAAAGAATTAAAGCCGCTTTGTCTTTAAACAGAATAGCCAAGGATAGGGAAATTAAAGTTTCCGGAAAGGAAATAGAAGAAGAAATGAATAAAACTCTCAGTCGCTACGGAGATGTAAAGAGCTTGGAAAAAAACATTGACTTGAAAAGAATGTATAGTTATGCCGAAGGGATGTTGATTAATGAAAAAGTGTTTCAGTTTCTGGAAAAAATGTGAATCACTAATCTACGCGAATTTTTTCACTAATTTATTTACATTGATAGCAGAGACTTTTCTTTTAAGGAAGAAAAGTTGGAATAATTAGAGACTATTTGAGATAAAATTAGTGTTGATTCGTGACATATATAATTATGAACCAAAAACCAATCAATCAATTTTTAATTCCCACCGTGATTGAGAAAACCAACTATGGAGAACGGGCTTATGATATTTATTCCCGCTTACTTAAAGACCGCATTGTTTTTATCGGATCTCCCATAGGAGACGCGATGGCTAATGCGATTATAGCTCAGTTGCTGTTTTTGGAATCGCAGAATCCGAAAGAAGATATTAAAATTTATATCAATTCCCCGGGCGGTTCAGTTTCAGCCGCTTTGGCTATTTATGACACAATGCAATATGTTCGTCCGGACATCCAAACTATTTGCGTGGGATTGGCCGCTTCCGGTTCCGCTTTGCTTTTAGCTGCCGGAAAAAAGGGAAAAAGAATGATTCTTCCCAACGGAGAAGTGATGATACATCAAGTGATGGGTGGGGCGCAAGGTCAAGCCAGTGATGTGGACATTCACGCAAGGCATATTCTAAAAGTGAGAGAGAGGCTTAATAAAATATTAGCCAAGCATACGGATCAAAAATTGAGCAAAGTAGAAAAAGACACCGACCGAGATTATTTTATGACATCTGAAGAAGCCAAAAAATATGGAATAGTAGATAAAATTATTAAATAGCTTCTTAGCTTTTTAGTGCAGTAGCTTTTTAGCAGATTAGAGTAAATAAAAAAATCCTTTTGGGATTTTTTTATTTTTGCTTATTTTTTTATTGGGGGTTGTGTGATACACTCTATTTTTTCAGTATGGGAAGTAAGCTTTCGCCGGTCATTTCCGGCGGTTTTTCAATTTTTAAAATATCTAAAACAGTGGGAGCGATGTCGCTTATTAGACCGCTTACTTCACTTTCGTCGGCTATTGCTTCAGCGTCGCTTTTTTTGTGGTGGTTTTCGGGAGTGACAAGCCAAACCGGCACGGGATTAGTGGAATGCTCGGTACTGATTTCTCCCGTGTAAGGATTTTTAAGTTCTTCTATATTTCCGTGGTCAGCCGTAATGAGTAGGCAACCTTTATTTTTAAGCACTTCGGGAATTAATATGGATAAGGTCTTATCCAAGACTTTTACGGCTTCTATACAAGCTCTTTCGTTTCCGGTGTGGCCTATCATATCGGCGTTGACATAATTTACCAAAATGAAGCCGTATTTTTTTGAATTTATTTTTTCTATCAGTTTTTCCGTTATTTTTGAAGCGCTCATTTCGGGAGCTTCGTCATATTTGGAAACACTGGGGGAAGGAACTAAAACGCGTTCTTCTCCAGGAAAGGGATCTTCTTTGCCTCCGTTAAAGAAATAAGTAACATGGGCATATTTTTCCGTTTCCGAAATTCTCAGTTGCTTTATTTTGTTTTGGCTTAAAACTTTTCCCAAGCAGTTTTTTACTTTCTCGGGAGGAAAAAGCACGGAGGCGGGAAGTCCTTTTTCATATTCGGTCATAGTGGTAAATTCCACAGATAATTTTTTGTCTCTTTTAAATTCGTTGAATTCGGGTAAGACAAAAGATTTGGTTAATTGTCTGGCTCTATCTTCTCTAAAATTAAAAAAGATAACCGAATCCCCGTCTTTGATGGTGGTTAAAGGATGATTATTTTCGTCCACAATCACACCCGGTTTTAAATATTCATCGTTTATGTCGTTGCCGTAGGATGTTTGAAGGTAGTTTACGGGGCTTTTAACAATTTCTCCTTTTCCTTCAGTCAGCATAAGATAAGCTTTTTCCGTTCGGTCCCAATTGTTATTTCTATCCATGGCCCAATTTCTTCCGCAAAGAGTAGCTAATTTTCCCAGTCCGTATTCGCTTAGTTTATTTTGAAGTTTTTTAATCGTTTCCACTCCGGAGGTGGGAGGAGAATCTCGCCCATCCGTAAAAGCGTGAACGAAAACATTTTCCATTTTTTGTTTTTTAGCCGCTTCAATTAGAGCATAAAGATGATCCAAAGAGGAATGGACGGAACCGTCTCCTACCAATCCCATAAGATGCAAAGCGCCTTTGTTTTCTTTGGCGCTGTTTATGGCAGAAAGCAAAACTTCGTTTTTTTGAAAAGAACCGTCTTGCATAGACAGGGAAATACGAGGAAGGTTTTGGTAGATTATTTTTCCCGCGCCTAAAGTCAAGTGTCCCACTTTGCTGTTTCCCGATTCCCCCCAAGGCAATCCCACGGATATGCCGGAGGCTTGGATGGTGGTTAAAGGATAGAAATGATTAAGCTTTTCAATGGTGGGAAGCTTAGTTCTTTTTATGACATTTATTTGGGCGTTTCCGCTTATGCCCCACCCGTCCAAGATTACCAATAATAAAAAATCGCACATTAATTTGTTTTTTACAGCTTAGCTCATTTAATTCTATCATCTTTATTATTTTTTGACAAAATGGCATAAATGCAATATGATAACAATTGAATTGTTTAATTATTAAATTTATTGACCAATCAGACTTTCATGAATATATTTCTTGAGACAGTTAAATTATATACATCTTGTTTTAAGCCATTAAAAAACAGAAGGGGAAACCAATGGCTTTGGAATTAAAAGCTTATTAAAAAACAGATCAGTTTTAGCGTCGGCTATGTTTAACTGGTTAAGAGTGTGATGGTCTGATTGCGAGAACATTAAAATTATGGAAGTTAGTTTAGCGGTTTTGGCTGCGATTGTCTTGTCTTTGTCCATAGGATCAATTATGGGATATTTCGCAAGGCAAACCATTGCTAAAAGGCAGCTTTCTACGGCGGAAGGAAAAGTTACTCGTATGATTGAAGATGCCGAAAAAGAGGCTAAAGAGATCGCCTTGAATGCTAAAAATAAAGCGGTGGAAATTTTAGAGGATGCCAAGAATAAAGAAAAAAAGAAGGAGGATCAAATAATGAGAACAGAGCAACGGCTGGAAAATAAAGAGGAGAATCTGGAAAGAAAAATGAGGGAATTGGAAGACGGAAAATTTACTCTGGAAAAGAAAGCGTTGGAAATTAAAAAAATTCATCAGGAAACGGAAGAGGCAAGAAAAGAGGAGATGAAACGGTTGGAAAAAATTGCCAAACTTAACAAAGAGCAGGCAAAAAAAATATTATTACAACTGATGGAAGAAGAGAATAAGGATGTTTTAGCAGAGCGGATGGCTAAATTGGAAAAAGAAGGAGAAGACGAGATTGAAAAGAAAGCGCGCAACATAATGACGCAAGTTATACAAAAATACGCTTCCTCTCATGTGGCGGAAATTACAACGACTACCGCGCCTATACCCTCCGATGAATTAAAAGGCAGAATTATCGGGCGCGAAGGGAGAAATATAAAAGCGTTGGAAAGACTTACCGGAGTGGAAATAATCGTGGATGATACGCCTGAGGCGGTGGTTATTTCCGGATTTGATCCTGTAAGAAGGGAGACGGCCAGAATAGCTCTGGAAAAGTTAGTGAGTGACGGAAGAATTCATCCTACTCGCATTGAAGATGCCGTAGAGTTTGCTAAAAAAGAAATAGACAATAAAATAAAAGAAGCTGGAGAAGCGGCGGCTTTCAGTGTGGGAGTGGCCGGGTTAAAGCCCAAAATGATTTATCTTTTGGGAAGGCTTCGTTATCGCACCAGTTACGGGCAGAATGTTTTAATTCATTCCATTGAAGTGGCTCATTTATCGGGAGCTTTGGCGGCGGAATTGGGGGCGAATGTGGCTTTAGCCAAGAAAGCGGGATTATTGCATGATATCGGAAAAGCGGTAGATCATGAGGTTCAGGGAACGCATGTTGAAATCGGAATGAAAATTCTTGAAAAGTTCGGTATTTCCCAAGAGGTTATTGATGCAATGAAATCTCACCATGAGGAATATCCTTTCGGATCTTCAGAATCCTATATTGTAGCTGCGGCTGATGCTATTTCTGCCAGCCGTCCGGGAGCAAGAAAGGATACAGTGGAAGATTATTTGAAACGCTTGGAAGATTTGGAAGCAGTGGCTAATTCTTTCAAGGAAGTGGAAAAATCTTACGCCATTCAAGCCGGAAGAGAGATCAGAGTTTTTGTAAAGCCGGAGGAAATTGATGATTTGGGAGCGCTAAAGCTCTCCCGTTCCATAGCTAATAAAATTGAAGAGGAATTAAAATACCCGGGAGAAATAAAAGTCAATGTTTTGAGGGAAACTCGGGCGGTTGAGTATGCGAGATAACCTAAAAATTACAACATATAACACAGAACCAAGGATAAAAATATTTCATGTTTTGTGACGCTGTGGATAACTTATTTGCTTTATTTATAGGAAAACTAGTAGAATTAACTAAGATAAGCAATAAAAAGTAAGAAGTAAAAAAAGCGGGAGGTGAAAAGTTTGATTGCCTGCTTGTGGCTCAAAGCCTGCTTCTTAATAGGAAGGGAGGTGTGAATTATGGCAAATGTAAACAAAGAGGATCTTATTGAAGCGATAGCTTCCAAGGCTGATTTGTCAAAAAAGGATGTAGCGGCTGCGTTAGAAGCCTTAGTTGATAAAATTACAGAAACTATTAGCAAAGGAGATAAGGTAACTCTGACAGGTTTTGGAACATTTAAGGTTTCAAAGAGAGCGGCTCGGGAAGGAATTAATCCTCAAACTAAAGAAAAAATTCAAATTCCGGCTATGACTGTTCCTAAATTTACGGCAGGAAAATCTCTTAAGGAAGCAGTTAGATAAACTATTTTAATTTAAATCTTAACTGATTTAGAAGATAGGAACAAAATCCTCTTTTTAAATGGAGGATTTTGTTGTTTTGTCTTAGAGTTGACCGCAGAAGATTTAAGGGATATTATAAAGGACGAATTGGCACCGTTAAATTGATAAAAATAAATAGCCGGAATTAAGCCTTTTTATTTTAAGCAGAGTTCTTATATCGTGGAAGTTTTTTAGCAGTGCATTTAGTCTTTTTGGAGAGTGGTGTTCCCGTAACAAGCACGAGGTAAAGATGACAGTGTTTCGGTTACAAGGGGCAGACGATTTGATTTATACAAATTTTGATAATATTCATAATATTCGGGGTGTCGTATACCGGTAGTACGCGTGCTTTGGGAGCACGTTGACTGGGTTCAATTCCCAGCACCCCGACCAATTTAAAAACGTAATTACGGATGTAATTACGTTTTTAAATTATTTAAATTTATTTTTTTTCGAGAGAATTATAAGCATAGTAAAAGAAAAAGTTTTTTTAATCTTGACATTGTTTTTCGGAATAGTGTAATCTTAGTTCAGTTCTAAAAAATTGAATAAAAAGGAGGTGTGGAATATACAATGAATGACAGAAAAGGGTATAGTTGGCTGGTTTGGAACCTTCCCAATCTTCTTTCCTTTTCCAGATTTTTAGCTCCCATAAATTTCTTTGTTGTAGATATTTTTTGGGGAGGATGGGAACTGAAAGAAAAGTTAATTGTTTACGCAATTCTTTTTTTAACTGATTTTATGGATGGGACCATTGCGCGTTGGATAGGAAACAATAACGGTATAGGTAAACTGATTGATCCGGTGGCGGATAAGGTTATGCAATTATCCGGTCTCGCTTTTCTTTTGGTAAATGTTCCTCTGGAAAACTGGATAGTTATTCCGGTTTTGGGAGGAGAAATTCCTATTCTATTTTTTTCTCTTTACGGAGTTTATATGATTATTAAAAGTGAAGTGAAGGAAAATAAGATCATAACTTCGGCTTTTAAAAAGTATCGTGAGGAGGCAAGAGAGAAAAAAAATAAAGGAGAAAAAGCGGTTGAAGAATTGGGGGAATTTTGGCACGCGGTCAAATATTTTCCGCGAGAAATTTATCTCAAAGTAAGAGAGAGAATAATTAAAGAGATAAAAATCAGCGCTTTCGGAAAAATGAAAATGTTCGCTTATTTTTTTGGAGTAGTGGCGCTGATTTTCCATACTATTTACGGATATCGACTTTGGCAAGGATATGTGATTTTATTCTCTGTTGGATTTGTTTTTTGCTTGCTTTCCTACAAGGAATATTATCAGAAGTTTGACAATTGGCAAAAAAAATATTTCAATTCTTTAGAAAGGGATTAAAGCGAGGTTTGACCTCGCTTTTTTAATGCGGTTTATTTTGTTAAACTGAAATAAAATATGAAAAAACATTCAATGCTTGGTGGTCGCAGGGGAAAACCAGCCTATCGCACTCCGTCAGATTTTAGGCAGAAAGTTTTCAAAACGGTTAAAAGTATTCCTCGAGGTAAAACCTTGAGTTATAAAGAGGTGGCTAAAAGAGCGGGAAA